>CAKRAY010000049.1 GCA_934296355.1 uncultured Clostridia bacterium | reverse complement strand
GAGTGGGGCTGAAGCCCGTAACCGACGCGTACAAAGACGTACGCGAGGTCACTCAAACGCGATAAAGCGTCAAAAAGAAGCCGAAAAATCAGAGAACTTTTGATAAAAACTCTTTTAACCTTTTATTTTTCGGCTCGACAAAAATCTCTTCGGGCGCGCCTTGTTCGGTAATTTTACCTTGGTCCATAAACAAGATTCGCGTACCGACCTCTTTAGCAAAGCCCATTTCGTGCGTGACGATGACCATGGTCATGCCGGTCGCGGCGATTTCCTTAATAAGGTCGAGAACTTCCCCTACCATTTCCGGGTCGAGCGCGCTTGTCGGTTCGTCGAAAAGCATAACTTGCGGATTCATCGCCAAGGCGCGAACGATAGCGATACGTTGTTTTTGTCCGCCCGAAAGCGTGGACGGATATGCGTTCGCTTTGTCCGACAGTCCTATACGCTTTAAGAGTTCGTTCGCCTTGTCTTCGGCTAACGCTTTGATTTCCTTTACCGAAGAATAAGGTAACGGTCGTTTCTCTCTCGGTTCGACAAAAACCGCGTGGGTAATTCGCCTCTCTACTTGCTCGATTTTTTCGGTTAACGCAAGTTTTTTCTTGGTGAGCGTGGGGTCGTAAGTCGCGAAACCTTTGCCCCTTATTTCCTTTACCGATTTGGTTTTTTCCCATTCCGCGGCAAGCGGTTCGAGTTCGGCGCGCAACGCGACAAGTTTTTCTTTACACTTTTCTATCTCTTTGCCGATTTTTTCGTTATACTTCGCTCCGAACCGCTTATACCAAAAGTTGTATACGGGTACGAACGCGTTTTTTATTCTCGTTTTTCTAAGATTCTTCTTCCCGATTTGAATCGGCGCGAGAGTGATGTTTTTCTTAACGGTCAAATTGTTGAACAAGTTGAATTGTTGGAAGACCATTCCCATTCTTTCACGTTGCTCGTTAATATCTACTTTTAAGTCGGCAAGGTCTACGCCGTCGAAAATAATCTTGCCCGCGGTCGGGTCTTCGAGACAGTTAAGGCAACGTAAAAAAGTAGATTTGCCACCGCCGCTCGGTCCGATGATAACGACCCTTTCGCCCTCTTCTATACTCTCGGTAATATCGTCGAGTACGAGTAAATCGCCGAACTTTTTAGTCAGATTGATTACGCTTAATAAACTCATTTCGCCACCTCGGCTTTATTCTTCTTGCCTCTTACTCTGATTCTCTTGTAGTTCTTGTCTGACTTGGACAAACGCTTTTCTATAAGTTTCAACACGCCCGTGAGCGCGACTACGATTACGAGATACATCGCCGCCGAAATAAGCAGCGGGAACAAGTAGTCGAACGTCCTCGACTGGATTAACCCGGGAACTTTGCCTAAGTCCATTATCCCGACGTAACCGACAATCGCGGTCTCCTTTACGAGCGTTATGAACTCGTTGAAAAGCGGCGGCATAACGTTCCTGACCGCTTGCGGCGTAATGACCTTAATCATCGTCTGCGCGGTGGACATACCGAGCGACCTGCCCGCTTCCATTTGTCCGTAATCCACGCTTTCAAAGCCCGCCCTGACTATTTCGGCAACGTACGCGCCCGAGTTAAGTCCGAACGTAAACGAGCCGATTAGTATACCGTTATCCGAAGATACGAACACCAAAAAGTACATTATGAATAATTGTAGCACTACCGGCGTACCGCGGATAACCATTATGTAAGTCTTCGCTATGGTAGAAAGTATTTTCAGTTTACCCGTCTTTTTGTTGACGTAGTTAATCATAGCCAAAATAACGCCGATTGCCACACCGATAAGTGTGGCAATGAACGCGATTAACAAGGTATTCTCTAACCCTTCAAAATAGAGTTTGTATCTGTCGTCGTAAAGAAACGCCTTATAAAATCTATCTTTAATACTGTTTGCTAATAATAAATAACTCATTTGCTTAACATAAGTTGCGCCGGAATCTTATCCATAAGAATCGCGTCGATACGTCCGTTCTTCAAATCCGCGAAAGCAAGCGCGTATTGCTTATATTGTTTAACTTCCGCGCCTTCGGCTTTTACCGTAACGGAGCCCCCGTCTTCTTTTTTGTAAACGTAACCGCCTTTAATCGCCGCGCTGATGATAAGGTCGCCGCTCGTACCCTCTTGTACGCCTACTCTCTTGCCCGCCAAATCTTTGACGCTCTTGCATTGTCCGTTTTTGGAAACGACTACCAAAGTGGAACTCTCGTAAACGTTACTGAAGTCTACTTGCTCTTTACGCTCGTCGTTAATTGTTATTGCCGCCGCGCCTACCGCGTCGCCCGTAGCGGTCGCCACGCTTACCGGAATCGTATCGAAAAGAATGTTCTTAACGTCGATTTTCTTGCCTTCGTTCACGGCGACTTGCGCCATAATCGCGATATCCAAACCGACTACTTCTCCGTTATACATAAACTCGTAAGGCTCGAAACCCGCTTCGGTGTATACCGTAATCGTTTCCGTGGCGTTGCCGAAATCCCATTCCACTTGCAAGCCTTCCGGCGCTACCGCCTTTTGACCCTCGCTTTCTTCCGCCGCTAACGCTTGATAGTAGTCTTTGTATTGTTGCATTTTGCCGTTTTCGTTCCACTCGTCGATAACTTTATTGACCGCGGCAAGCAATTTGTCGTTGCCCTTGGTTACCGCAATACCGAAATCTTCTTGCAACAAGTCTATCGCGTCTTCCGCGACAAACTCGTCCCCGTTATCGCCGCAAGCCGTAAAGCAAACTATGCAAGCCGCCAGCATAACCAGCGCCGTTATTAAACAAATCGTTTTTTTCATTTCCTCTTCTCTCCTTCTTTCGCCCTAACCCCCTCTTATCGAGGGCTTCGTCCTTTGTACGTCCCATATAGTACACCGACAAAAAAAATATTGCAAGCGTTTTGCATAATTTTTTTGAAAATATCTATAATTATTCATTTTGCGGTATTTTATGCATTACTTATGCAATGTTTATGCATAAAAATCGTAACCGCCGCGTAAATAACGCAAATAACATTATACAGTTTTATACGCGCGTGTCAACGAATATTGCGAAATAGAAACGTATTTAACGAAACTCGCTTGTCGGGCGGGCGGGTGGGCGGCAACAATCTTTATACGGGAATTACGCAAAAAAAAAGAGGTCGGTCGACCTCTTTTCGATTATTTCGGGTTAATGAACGGAATTATACTCTGTCTTTTATCTCTCCGCTAATCTTGGCGATGAAATCTTCGATGGACATGGTTTCCGTTTGCGCGGTATCTCTGTTACGAACGGATACGGTGCCGGTTTCTTCTTCTTTTTGACCGATTATTACCATATAAGGCACTCTGTCGACTACTTGCGCTTCTCTGATCATATAGCCGATTTTTTCGTTACGTTCGTCGAGTTCGGTACGAACCTTGGCTTGACGTAACGCCTCGTAGACTTTCTTGCCGTAGTCCGCGTATTTTTCGGAAACGAGCAATACTTTCGCTTGCGTGGGGGCGAGCCATACGGGGAATTTGCCCGCAAAATGTTCGGTAATTATACCGATGAATCTCTCTATAGACCCGAAGCAAACTCTGTGTACCATAATCGGGCGTTGTTTCTCGCCTTTTTCGTCGACGTATTCGAGTTGGAAGTTAAGCGGCATTTGGAAGTCGAGTTGGATCGTGCCGCATTGCCACGTTCTTCCGAGACTGTCTTCCAAGTGGAAATCTATTTTCGGTCCGTAGAACGCGCCGTCGCCTTCGTTTATTATATAAGGAAGATTAAGTTTTTCGAGAGCCACTTTCAAGCCGTTCGTAGCCGCTTCCCAATCTTCGTCGCTACCCATACTGTCTTCGGGACGGGTGGAAAGCTCTACAAAATACTTAAATCCGAACTTGGTGTAAACTTCGTTGATTAAATGAACTACGCCGATAATCTCGTCGGTGATTTGTTCCCTTCTCATAAAAATATGCGCGTCGTCTTGCGTAAAGCAACGCACTCTGAACAAGCCGTGCAACGCGCCCTTTAATTCATGCCTATGCACTAAGCCGAGTTCGCCCACTCTGAGCGGTAAATCTCTGTAAGAATGGGGTTGGTTCTTATAAACCATAACTCCGCCCGGACAGTTCATCGGTTTTACGCAATAAATCTCGTCGTCGATAATCGTGGAGTACATGTTGTCTTTATAGTGGTCCCAGTGTCCGCTCGTTTCCCAAAGTTTTCTGTTCATAATCATAGGAGTGGAAACTTCTACGTAGTTATCTCTCGTATGTATCTCTCTCCAATAATCTATTAAGGCGTTCTTAATCGCCATACCCTTAGGCAAGAAGAACGGGAATCCCGGCGCTTCGTCGGCGAACATAAACAAGCCCATTTCTTTGCCGATACGTCTATGGTCGCGCTTTTCCGCTTCTTCGAGCAGTTTCAAGTAATTATCGAGTTCTTGTTGCGTAGCGAACGCGGTGCCTTTTATACGAGTGAGCATCTTGTTGTTTTTGTCGTTCTTCCAGTACGCGCCCGACTGACCCATGATTTTGAACGCTTTGAGCGCCTTGGTATAGCAAAGGTGCGGTCCTACGCACATATCGATATACTCGCCTTGTTGATAGAAAGTAATGGTTACGTCGTCCGCCAAGTCGCCGATATGCTCGATTTTATACTTTTCGTTACGCTCTTGCATGAGTTTAATCGCTTCCGCTCTCGGTAAAGAAAAACACTTGATAGGTAAGTTCTCTTTTACTATCTTCTTCATCTCCGCTTCGATTCTCTGCAAGTCCTCGTCGCCGAGTTTAACGTCGCCGAGATCGACGTCGTAATAAAATCCCTTTTCGTTGGCGGGTCCGTAAGCAAAATCCGCCTCGGGATAAAGACGCTTTATCGCTTGCGCCATTATATGCGCGGCTGTGTGCCTTATTATGTGTAATTCCTCTTCGGGTAAACATTCGCCGACGTGTCCGTCGTTATAAATAACTTTCATATACTTTCTCCTTGTATAGTTTTCTCTTTTTTATTAAAAAACCCTTGGCGGCATTTCGCCGTCAAGGGTGTCGCTTGCATAACCAATCAACACGGTTCCACCTTGCAGATTAACTTCATTATCCCTTAACGCAGGCTCGCGTCGACGCATACTGCAATTTTCCGCGCCGCGACTCCCGAGTGGTCTTCGTCCGTCCGCAATCAAAGTACCTCCCAGCCTACGGGTCCTCTCTCTTCGTGATCGGATAACGGATTACTCTCTCGTTCTTCGTCTTTTTTCTTTATTCTACCACCGCCCGAAAGCCTTGTCAACTCATATTTTAACGTTTTATCGCGCATATTATCGAAAATAGATTGACAAAAGCGTAATTTAGGCTTAAACTGTGCTTATTCGATATGCACAGTTGGAGGGCAATATGTTAGAAGTTAAGTCGTTATGTAAGCATTATCCCGAATTCGACTTACAAGACGTGAGTTTTTCCTTGGAAAAGGGTTATATAACGGGATTTATCGGTAGGAACGGAGCGGGAAAAAGCACGACAATAAAATCGATACTCAATCTCGTCACTCCCGACAGCGGCGAAATAAAAATATTCGGTAAAAATTTTGCCGAAAACGAATTGGAGTTAAAAGAGCGTATCGGCTACGCCTTAGGCGAAGCGGACTACTACTTAAAAACGCCGATTAAAAAAATCGCGCGCGTATACAAGAGTTTTTTCTCGAATTGGAGCGAAAGCGCCTATCGAGGCTACTTGAAGCGTTTCAACATCTCGGAAAGCAAGAAAATCGGCGATTTATCGTCGGGAATGAAGGTAAAACTCGCTTTGGCTTTCGCTTTATCGCATAACGCGGAACTTCTTATATTCGACGAACCCACGAGCGGACTAGATCCGGTGGCGCGCGACGAACTACTCGATTTGTTCCGAGAGATAGTGGACGACGGCGAAAGAAGCATACTTTTTTCCACGCACATTACTTCCGACCTCGACAAGGTGGCGGATTTTATAGTTTTCATTAAAGACGGGCGTATCGTGGCGAACACGACGAAAGACGACTTACTCGAATCGCACCTTCTCGTAAAGGGCGGCGCGGACGAACTCCCCGCCGATTTGAAAGGCGCTATGATATCGGTTAAAGTCAATCGTTTCGGCTTCGTCGGCTTGATAAAAAAAGACGATTATCGTTACGGCGACCGTTTCGTTACCGAAATACCCGATCTCGAAGATATTATGGTTTATTACAACAAGGAGGCGGACCATGAGTAGTACCGCAATAAAGAATATAGTAAAAAAAGAGTTCGCGCTCTTTATCGCGCCGATCGCGTATATTATGCTTTTAACGTCGGCTATGACCGCTATCCCAAGTTACCCGGTAATAGTAGGTATAGGTTACGCCGCGTTGTCCATTAACGTTTGCTTTAACTTGGCGCGCGCGAACAACGACCAAAAATTCACGGGAATGTTGCCCGTACCGCGTAACGCCATCGTGTTCGGACGACACGTAAGCATAGTTATAATAGAACTCATGCAAATTCTCGTCGCCGTACCCTTCGCTTTCGTTTCTTTATATATAACCAACCCCGGCGGCAACCCGGTCGGCATGGACGCCAACCTTTCGTTCTTCGGCGTTGCGCTTATCTCTTACGCGGTGTTCAATTTAATCTTTTTACCTTGGTTCTTCCGCACCGGCTACAAAGCGGGTATCCCCATGCTCGTAGCCATATTCGCTTTTGTCGTAACCTACGGCGTTTTCGAAGTTTTGCACTTCGCGACCCCGTGCGGAGTCATCTTCGACGGCGTTAATCCCGAGTATCTTTGGGCGAGATTGGTTATGTTCTTCGTCGGCGTCGCGATATATGTCGGCTCCGCAGTACTGTCGTACTTCCTCTCGACCAAAAACTTCCGTAAGGTAACCGTATAATGCGTATAGTCATCGCGTCCGACCCCAAAACCCCGATTTACGAGCAGATATACAGACAAATCTCCTCGCAAATACTCAACGGCGAACTTTTGCCGGACGAAATGCTACCGTCTATTCGCAACGTTGCGAAAGAAACGGGCATAAGCGTAATCACGGTAAAAACCGCTTGGGAAAAACTTCTGAGCGACGGGCTTATCTACTCGATTGCCGGCAAGGGCTGTTTCGTGGCGCGTACGACCGATTCCGGCGATAAAAAACTTGCCGTAGTGAGCGAAAAACTGCTTAACGACTTGCAGTTTTACCGCAAAATGAACGTAAGTAAGCGAGAACTGATCGACCTAATCGATAAAATGTACTGAACTTCCGCGTTTTACGGACTGTTTACGCGCTTCTGTACCGCTCCGAGGCAATCTTCGCGCTTGACAACTTACAAAGCGTTGTGCTAAATTATATAAAGTAATTGCTTAAAGGCGTTACAAAAAAACTTTTTTTAGGAGATTATAACAAATGGCAGACTTAAATAAACTTCTTCAAGATTATGTAAATCTCGATTACAAAGACATTCTCGCTTTGGCGAAAAAGAATCTCGCGAAGGTTCATCCTTACTTTTGCTCCGTTATGAAAGACGGCAACGGCGCGGCGGCGGGTTTAGCGTTTATGGGCGCGTGCCTCGCTTCCGACGGACACTTCAACGATTTGGAATACAGACTCATGAACGACCTCTTCGGTGGCGGCGCAAGTTACGAATCTCTTCGCAACCTCGCTCAAAACAGTTTTAACCAAGAATCCTTGGACCTTGCCGACGCTATCTACGATAACTGCCCGAGCGACTTAAGAGGTTCTCTCCTCGGTCTCGCTCTTTGCATTTTGGCGGTTGACGAACATATCACTAAGGAAGAAACCGCTTTCGTTCACAAACTTCTCAACTAACGAATAATAAAATATCGTAAAAAAACGAGCCGTTAAGAAACGCAAGTTTTTTAACGGCCCTTTTTTTTGTATTAAACTTTTTTATTCCCACTCTATTGTTCCGGTAGGTTTAGGCGTAATATCGAACAGCACTCTGTTCACGCCCTTTACTTCTTTAACCACTCTATCGGTAATGCGGAATAAAACCTCGTAAGGCACTTCTTCCACGGTAGCGGTCATAGCGTCGAGCGTGTTAACCGCTCTGATTATTACGGGGTAGCCGAAAGTACGGTTGCCTTCGTAAGAAACGCCGACGGATTTAAGGTCGGGTATTACCGTAAAGTACTGCCAAACTTTGCCACTTAAACCGGCTTTGTCGAATTCGTCGCGCAAAATAGCGTCCGATTCTCTTACCGCTTCCAATCTGTCGCGAGTTATCGCGCCCGTACAACGCACGCCGAGTCCGGGTCCGGGGAAAGGTTGACGGAATACCATTTTATCGGGCAAACCGAGCGTTTTACCGACCACTCTCACTTCGTCTTTGAAAAGAAGTTTTACCGGTTCGACGAGTTCGAACTTTAAGTCTTCGGGAAGTCCGCCTACGTTGTGGTGAGCCTTAACGCCCTTGCTCTCCAAAATGTCGGGATAAATGGTTCCTTGCGCGAGGAACTTGATACCCGTGAGTTTACGCGCTTCCTCTTCGAAAACTCTGATAAACTCCGCGCCGATAATCTTACGCTTCGTTTCCGGGTCGTCTACGCCGGCGAGTTTATTCAAAAATCTATCTACGGCGTCTACGTAAATTAAGTTGGCGTCCATTTGGTTACGGAAAACTTCTATAACTTGTTCGGGTTCGCCCTTTCTCAGCAAGCCGTGATTGACGTGAACGCACACGAGATTTTTGCCTATCGCCTTGATAAGCAACGCCGCCACGACCGAAGAATCTACTCCGCCCGAAAGCGCGAGAAGAACTTTGTCGTTACCTACTTGTTTCCTTATCGCCGCTACTTGTTCGTCGATAAATTTCTCGGCAAGCGCGGCGGTCGTTATCCTTTGCATATTTTCAGGTCTTACGTTATTCATTGTCTTTATACATACCTCCGCCTTTTAGTTTAACAAAAAATTTACTTATAGTCAACAAAGCGGAAGCGTGTGACGCTTCACCCAATCTTCGCGAACCGACAGTATTCTTCTATAAGCATATACCCGCGTATAAACTATTATATAAAAAAGAAGAGAAAAGGTTTAAGGTAATATCGAAATTGTGGAAATGACACTTTTCACAATTTCCCCTTAGGGGGATATAGTAAGGGGGAACGCCTTACGAACTTAGATAACAAGCCGTAAGGTACGTAACGGCTTCCTTATTAGTCGGTACCAAGGGGGAAACAAATGGAATTA
>CAKRAY010000048.1 GCA_934296355.1 uncultured Clostridia bacterium | reverse complement strand
GAACAAGCCGCCGCTTGCGGTAGAGTTTTCCAAAACTCTTCTATCCATAACGCCGAGTCCGTTCTTCATGCCTTGATAAGCGAAGCCGAACGTACCTCTGTAACCGACGTTACTCGAATTGATAAGCGTGATTCTTATTACTACTTCGCCGTTTTCGCCCTGGTTCTTGCACTCGCCGTTACTCCAAATCCAATCGCCGTAGGTGTCGTCGTTATCCCATACGGTAAGCGCGTCGTACGCGCCGCCGGTAAGGTCGTAAGCGAGTTTTTGAGGAACGGTTATACCGCCGCCGAAGGTAATGTTATAGAACGTGAGCGTCGCCGTGCTTACGTAAGCGACGTCGAGTTGGTTCGCTTGCGCCGAATTGAAGAGTTGTTTTCTTTGCGATAGTTCCTCGTCCGACGGGTTCGCTTTTGCCGTCAACATACCTATATCGGCGGTCGCTTTTTTGGTAAGCGTGCTTGCGTCCACGCCTTTGCCCGTCGTTTCGTCGTAATAGGTCGCTTTACCCGAATTGTAATACGAAGAGTAATCGAATATCGCTTCTCCGTTAAGTCTGACGTTGTAAAGCGTATCGGTATCCGTACAGAAGCCCAAGGCGTTGCCGCTCTTGACTTTATTAAGGTCAATTTCCGCTTTTTCGGTAAGCACTTCCAGCGTATAATCGAGTCCCGCGTCTATATAGTAAGCGAACGATTTGGAAGTCGAAGTGAACTTATCCGCGCTCGCGTCCACGCTAACTTGTTGCGAACCCGCGCTGTTTACCGTGTTGACGCGGTAATACTTGGCGTATTCGTTAACCGATATCGGCGCGCCGTAGTCGATAACGTCCGCGCCCGAACGCTTGTTGAGTTTACTGAACGGAATCTTCTGAGTGGTTTCCGCGGTAAGTACTATTTCCGGAGCGGAACGCGCGAAGTCGAAGTTGTAAACTCTACTGTATTCGGGTCCTTCGCCGCCGGAGATGTTGTAACTGTATATAATTTGTTTATACTGCGCGACGTAATAAGCGCGGAAAATGAATTCCATATCGTTATCGTCGTCGTCTATCGTGTTCATTCTCGTAAGTTGTACGTCGAACGTACTCGAATACGACGCGTCTATTTCGCTGTTATCGAGATAATAATCGACGTCTTTATACGTGATGAACCAACCCAAGAAGCGGTACCTTATGTTCTTTTGCGAATCCTTACTATATACCTCTTTACCGGGATACATCGCGTTATATTCGAGTTTTATGCTCGTGCCGTACTCGAACACGCCTTTCGTTCCGTCTACCGACGCTCTCTCTTTATGATTTACGTCGTAATGCGTAATATTGTCGCCGCCCAAAATTTCGGGAATTACGATAGCGGTGCTAAGCGACACCTTATTGCGCGGGGTTTCTATGTTTTCGTCCTCGCTGCCGTTAAGGTTACGCATAAACGCGTACTGGTAGAGGTCTACGGATACTTCCTTATATGTGTTCGCTCTGATAAGGAGAGGTCTGTTTACGTTGACGAGGTTACTGTCGTCCGCTTCCGCGCCGCTCGTAACGGCGTAAGGCATTTTACCCGAATACAAGTATGAGAGGTCGAGGTTATAAGAAGGTTCGGCGTCGGTCACAGTATAGTTTCCGCCGTAGGAATTATCGACGTAGGTATAATCTATACCCGACCATTCTTGCGTTTTCCAGTTAAAGTACTCCCAACGATAGAACTTGACGTCGCTCTTCATCGCCGACATGGTAAGTTGCAATACCGAATTCTTCCACGAGAAGTTGATGAAGTCGTTATCGGTGACGTTCTGCGTAAGCACGCTGAAATTGGCGTACGCCGAATATACCGTCGCGTTGTCTTTCATATCTTGAGTAATTCTCGAATCGTAAAGAATCTCGTTCCAAGCGCCGCGGATTCCCGTCGCGCCGGTATCTTGATATTCCAACATTTTGTTAACGTATTCGTCCGTGAACAAGTTGCCGAGTTTCTTACCGTACTCGTCGGCGATTATTACCGAAGCGGCGCTGGACTTAATCGCTTCTTCCAAGTTAAACGGATAATACTTCGCCACCAAACTGCCCATATTCCAACTGTTGAAGTCCGAACCTGTGACGTAATACTTCTCGTTAAGCACGGTTACGTTAATTATCGGCTGGAACACGGCGTATACCGTCACGTCGTCCACCTCGTTACCGCTCTTATCTATCAAACTGCTCATCTCTTTAACGTTAAAGACGATGTTTTGTTCGAGATACCTATAATCGGGCAAAATCTTCGACAACGAGCGATACGTGTTCTTATCGTTAACGTACCAACCGACGAACTGATAGTTATCGCCTTGCGAATCCGCTTTTACTGTGAAACTCGCGCCGTAACTCAGTTTCGCGCTCGTCGCCGCGCTCGTAACGGCGTTCGGACCGTATACCGTATCTCTTACGTTCTCTACGGTAAGTCCTTCGGAGATAATTCCGCTTTGTCCGTACTTCGTCACATAATCGGTCTTATAGATACCGTAACTAACGTTATAGGTATGATAAAACTCGAATTCGAAGTTCATATCGCCGCACACCCAAACGCTGAAAACGTACTCGTTTTTCGCCGCGTCGAAGGTGTAATCGAGCATTTCGTAATACGCATTGTTTAAGTTATTGAAACTCTCGACGTTGCCGACGCTGTTCCTATCGAGGATTTGCCACATGGAAACCGCCGATTCGTTATAAACCATTTTGCCGAGAGAAGCGGACTTAGCCTTATCGATTTGCATTGCTTTAAGGCGGTAGAACTCGTAGTTCTTACCCGCTTTCGCTCTCAATTTCAAGACCTTGCCGAAACCGCTGATTTTGCTTTCGTAGACGGTAATATCTTTGGTTTCTATTATCGAATTGTTATAAAGCACGTCGCCGCCCACGCCGCCGCTTGCCGCGCCGTAGGTCACTTTCGTAGAAACCACTCTCGACACCGCGTCGGTATACAACCAGAACTCTTCGTAACCCTTAATCTGATATCCGCTGTTTTCGCCTTTTACCGAGGTCACGCGGTATTTCTCGCATTCCTTAGCGAAGCGTTCTTCGAACGTGTTTTCGTCATAGCCGCTCGCAAGTATTTCTTCCACGACTTCGTTAAGGTCGCGCGTGTAATACTCGGGGACGGTGCTGACTTTCTTTATGGGATATATATCCTTATATATAAAGGTAAGCATATTGCCCACCGACACGTCGAACAAATATTCCGAAACGGTTTTTACGCCCGACTCGTATGCGGAATTGGGAACGGCTTTTCCGTTCTCGTACGCAGTAACCGACGTATACGCGAAGTAATTGTTTTCGCTTACGTATTTATACGGCGCGGGAACGTGTACTTTCACTTCCGTTCTTTGTTTGAACTGTACTCTGAACGTACGACCCAAAGGTTCGTTCGTCACTTCGTCGCGTTCGTCGCTGAGCGCGTCCACGCGATAAATGAGGCGGTAGCCCTCTCTATTGCCCTCTTTAACGGGCAAATACTCTACTCCTCTTACGCCGTTAACCGCGTCGATAAAGTTTCCGGACGTTTTTTCTTTAATAACGTCCACTTCGAACCCGTCGTAAGCGAGCGCCAAAACGGTAATCGTGCTGAAGTATTCGGTTTTTCTACCCTGACCGTTTTCGCCCAAAACGCCGTCGGTGGTTTCTTCAACCATCGTTCCGTCGGTGACGACGGTTATTCTTATTTCGCCTACGTTCACGTCCGTAGCGTCTTTGAACGCTTTCGTGGTAAGGTTGCCGTTATCGTTATAATACACTTCGGTATAGACGTACTGTTCGCTTTCTCTTATGCTCGTATTGAATACGAAGTATACTACGTTATATCCCGTAAGCATATCGGTATTCTTGGTGTTTTCGCCGTTAAAGTCGTAACGTTTCAATGAATTATAAACGGCGTAATTGCCTATTTGCCAAGCAAACGCGCTCGGACTGTTTTCGTCGTAATCGTTGTCGTAGCCTAAGTAACTGCTGACCGAAACGAACTGATAGCCCTCGTTCAACGCCGCTTCCATATTAAGGCGGGAATAGTGAGTGACGCTCGACGGCGAATATACCGTAATGGTCTTATCGTCCGTGACCGCGCTTCTCGAATCCACCGTTCCGTAGTCGAGAACCGAACCGTTAACGACGATTTTCACTCCGTAAGTAATCGGAATCACGGATATTTTCACGTTGATATCCGAAGAACCCGACCACGCCGAACTCGTAGAACCGTTAACGAGCGCGGTACTTACGTTAATTTCCATTCTATAACTGTAATAAGTGCCTTTTTGGGGGTCTTCGTTACGTTTCGGTACATAAACCGCCATACCCGAGTTAACCATTTCTTCCGCGCCGAAGCCGTTGACGCTGAATTCGTCGAGAACGTAACCCTCGGGCAAGTCGAACGAATAACTTATAGTTCCGTGATGTTCCGCAACCAAAATTTCGTTCAAACCGGTGTTCGAGAACTTTCTATCGTCTTGAATTTGACCGGAGATGAGCAATTTCGAGCCTTGTCTGTCTACGACGCTCACTTTAACGTCGGACGCCGATTTCGTAGTCGTCGGGTCGTCTACGGCGTTCACTCTCGATATTTCCGTACCGACGTAGTAACGTTTTACGCCGAGGTCGAACGAGATTCTTACGTCGGAAGTTATATAGAAGTCGGTCGTGGACTTAACGGGGTCGTGGAACGAGAACATTCTCGCTTCGTTGTCGCCGACTTTCGTTAACGCGAAGTAGTATACGAGCGGATTGCCGTTAGCATCGTTAAACACTTCGAAAACGGTATCCGGTTTTCCGTCCACCACTACGTCGACGTATCTTCCGCATTCTACCGTGACTTCGGATACGACGATTTCGTAACCGTCTTTAGGCGTGACGACCGCCGACAACTCGTCGTACGCGGCTACCGCTAACTGCCACGGATTGCCCGATTTTTTGGAATCAACGGTTTTACCGGGATAATCGGAATTATATTTATTGTACTCGCTGAGTATGGTTTCCACCATATTGGGGTCGTTTATGACATAATACGCCGTAAACTTTTCTCTCGCGAAGTAGACGTCTACTACGTAGTCGCCCTTTACGTTTTCGATAGTCAACACGTCTTTCAACGCTTCGTCGTAAACGTCTTCCAAGTTTCTGTCTACGATAAAGTTGTTTTGTCTGTACGTATCGACGATATTGCTGTATTTAATGGTTTCTTCGGTTATCGTACCGTTATCGTTAAGCGTGATTTTCAAGTAGTCGATGTAATAACCGCTACCCGCTCTTAATTTAACGTAGGTACTGCCGTTCCAAACCACCATCCAACTCGAGGTGCCGTAATCGTCGCTGAGCGCGGTGTTGATTTGTTCGTTTTTGATATCTTCCACGTATCTCACGTTCGCGCCGACGGTGTAGTTCTTCACTTTGAAGACGCATTTTATAGTAATATCGTCGTTAAGGAAAATACCGTCTCCGCCGTATATTACCTGGCGAGTGGGGTTGCCGGCAAACGTTCTTTGCGCGCCGTTATAGATAAGGCTGTCGAGGTATATACCCTCTCCGTCGTAATTCGGCGTGAACGCGAATTTAATATACTCGCCGTAACTGAGTTCCAATTCGATTATATTCGTTTCTTTGCCCTCGGTGGTATCGAGCGTAACGCCCGTCGCGCCGCTGATTACCGCAACGTTTGCGAACAACGAAGAACGCAACGAACTGATTAGGTCGTAATTGGCGTTGTAAACTACCGCTTCTACCGACACGACGAACTTCAATATTTCGAAAGTATAGTTAACGTCCGCTTCCGCATAAACGTTGGAATTGAATCTTCCGTTACTTAAACTGTTCATTCTGTTTTCGCCGTTTATAAGGAACTCCACGCACTTATAGCCTTCGGTAGGTTCGAGCGAAACGGTATAACGCAAGCCGTATTCGTACTCGAATTCGTATTCTTTATCGGACGATTCGCTGTAGAATACCCATTTTCCGTTTCTGAACGTCGATTTTATATCGGTTTCCGTTAAAACGCCGTTTTCGCCGCTTGCGAGAATTATGCCGTTTCTATAATAGTATTTTTCGTTTCCGTTAAACAAAATTACGTCTTTTTCGCTATCGACCGGATTGGTAATGGCGAAAGACGATTTGCCGCTTATCAAATCGGAGTTTTGATTAACCGTTATTTTATATTTATATCTCTTGAAAGTGACTCGTACGAGTTCTATATCGGCGGTAACGCCGGTCGCGCCGTCGGTATTGTCGCCGAAAATGAACTTATTGAACCAAATAACGCCGCCTTTTTCGTGAACTATGCCCGCGTCGTCGGAGGCGTAGCGCGTCGTTTCGGTCACTTTGTCGCTTCCGTAACCTTTATAGCGTATCGTTACGGAATATACGTAATAACCCGCCGATAAGGACGGAATTATTTCCATAGAGAAGTTTTCGCCGTGCGAAATTCCCGTATAGCCGTTCGAACCCGAAGACGCCAAGTCCGTAGTTAGGTTGCCCGCGCCGTCGCTTCCTTCGAAGTTTGCCGAATCGTTAATCAATTCGTACTTGAACGAATAACGATTTATCGCGTACACGATTTTTACGGTCACGTCGCTCATTACGTTCGCATATTCGAACTGCGCCGACACGTTATCGTTGGGATTGTCGGAATACGGAACATAACCGGCGTCCATACCGTTAATATACACGCTTTCTATATGGTAGCCCTCGTCAGATTTCATACCGATAACGAGAGTTTCGCCGTAATTTATTCTGTCGCGCGTTTGAGTGCTGCCCGCCACGGTCAACATGGTTTCGCCGTTAATGCTGCTCGCGTCGACGCTTATAGAGAAACTGTACACGGCGAACTCGACGTCAATCGTTACGTCGTCGTCCGCGCCTACTACGTATTCGCCGCTCACGTACTTGCCGACCGTACTGTCGTAAGAAACGTTTTTCCAATTCTTATTACGCCAGGAGATTTCGTTGCCGTTTACTTTGAACGAAGAGATATAATAATGAGAATCGGCTCGAACGTAAACGGAAGAAGGCACGCCGTATTCAACTTCGTTCGCGCACGTAACGCTGCCGTTCTCGCCCTTATTTACGGTTAAAGCGAAACGTTTCGCGCTCGCGACTCCCACGAGAGAGACTTCTTCGCCCGCGTCGAAAGCGTCGTTACCTAAAACTATTCTAAGCGCGCCGGCGTAACTCGTTTCGGCAAACGCGAGAACTATCGTTTCGTCCGCTACGCCCTCGGAATCGCTGACCGAAACCGTACCGTTTGCGTTTACGTTAACCGTGATTATGCGGTCGTATCCGTTTTTCTTACCGCGCAACTCTATTCTCGACAAGTCGTAACACTTATCGCTTATCACGTCGATTATCGTTTTCGTAACGTCGTAATTGATTCCCGCGCTGACGCATGGGGAAGATTCGTCCTTGAACGCGACCACGTAGGTTTGGGGTTCGTTCGTTACCGATTTGGCGAGGTTGACTTCCACCTTAACGGTCGAGGAAAAATTGTCTACAACCACTCTGTAAGAGGTCGCGCCGTAAGCGACCGCTTGCGCCGCGCCGTTGATTTTTACGGAAGAAATATAGTATCCGTCTTCGCAAGATATTACGAATTTATCCGCGCTCGCGTAAGCGTATTCGAAACTCGCCGCAGAACGCATTTCTTTCTTTTCGCCGAGTTTTTCGTCGCCGTTTTTATTGGTTACGTACGCTCTTAAGGAAGATAAGTTACTGAACACGGCTTGATACGTTACGGGCGAATATTTAATTCTTATCTTAATATCGGTCGTTATGCCGGTAACGGTCGCGTTCATCGTGCCGCCTTGCTCCGCCGCGGTTTGCGCTATGAACTCGCCATCGTTTACGTAGTATCCCTCTACGAAATATCCGGTAACCGGCGTCGCTTTTACGGTGACGCTTCCGTTTCTCTTAACGCTGCTCGCGCTTACGGAAGCGACTCCCTCGTCGCTCGTTTCCGCAACGACTTTATACGTTATATCTTCAAAGGACAGTCTTACGGTGTTACTCTTTTTGATTTTAATCGCAATTTTCAGTTCGGTAATTCTGGCGTCTTTCATTGCTGACGCGAGCGCGACCGACCTGTTCTTTATATCGAGAGTATCGTAAACGTTCGATAAAAGTTCTTCTTCGTTTGCGCCGAGAATAGAAACTTTCTCGTAAACTTCGTTTTCCGCGTCCGTCACCTCAAACAACGTTTTTTCTCCGTTTCGCGCGGTTTCGCAATACATATAGGTAACGCCGCCGATCGTAGTCGCGCCGTACGAATAGAAGTACTCGTCGTCTATGCGTTTAAGCGATATTCCGAGCGATACTCCGTTTACTTTCCAATCGTAGAAGAAAACTTCCTCGTTCGCGCCGGCATACAAGTCGTACGCGAAACCGTTAAGCGCGACTGCCGAGATATACTTGCCTTCTCGCGCTCTGACTACGTAAAACAGTTCTTCGCCGCCCGAATATTCGACTTCGCCGGCTTTAACGCTTTCGTATGTCGCTTCGCTACCGTTGAAAATCGTAGAATACGCGTTTCCGTCCGCCCGAGCGGGAATATTGAAAGTCATTCCGTAACTTCTTACCGAATAGATAATTCTTACGCTTAAATCGGACGTACAGTTTTCGAGCGTCACGGTATATTCGTACTTACTTTGACCGTCGAGGTCCGCCCACAAATAGTCGTTGTATTTCACGCCGTTTACCGTACCGGAAACGTAAATGTATTTTATCTCGTACTTTTCTACGGGCGAAATCACGGTAAGTTCTACCGCGTTGCCGTGGTCGATAACCAAATCGAACTCGTCTTGATTATAGACCGCTCCGTCCGAGTTTCTGACGTTGCCGCTAAAATACTCGCTACCGTTTCTTACGTTTACCTTATAAGTTTTCGTGTCGAATTCGACGTAAATCACGTTATCGTATCTGTTTTGCAACGTCATCGCAAACTTAGTAAAATCGCTGCCCGATTCCGCGGAAAACGTTTCCGTCTTGCCGTTGTAATCGTGGCGCGCCTTGGACACGGTATTGCCGCTGTCGGCAAGGAAGAACACTTCGTAGTCGTGCGTTTCGTCTATGACGCAACTGCCTATGACGCTCGTTTCGGAAATAACGTCGCCCGTTTCTTGCGAGAAAGTTCTTAAAAACACCGTGCCGGAACGCCCGCTTGCGGAAACGGTAAGCG
>CAKRAY010000047.1 GCA_934296355.1 uncultured Clostridia bacterium | reverse complement strand
GCGCGGGATTACGCGAAGGCGCAATGTTCCGTTACGCCGTGCCTAGCACTACCGAAAAACCGCTCGGAGACGTCCTCGGGCACAGCATTTATACCATGCTCGGCAATTTCAATATGAACGTTCAGCACTCCGAACACGTATTCGATATTGCTTTGCAATTATATCGTCAATTAAAAGTTTTACATAAACTCCCCAGAGTTTACGTGCGCACTTTAAGGGTTGCCGCGCAACTTCACGACGTGGGAAGCAGTTTTAAGTATTACGACCACCCGAAGCACTCGTTCTATTTCATACTTAACAGTAATCTTTACGGAATACAACAAAAAGACCTTGTTATGGCGGCGATTATCGCGGGAATGCACGGTAGTCAACCGCTCGAAGGAATAGAGATTCAGCAATATCTCGCAATGCTTACCGAAGAAGATATCGAAGCGGTTAAGAAACTCGGAGTTATCGTAAGAATCGCGGAATGTTTCGATAGAAGTATGAGCGGAGTCATCACTTCCCTCTCTTGCGACATTCTCGGCGAGAGCGTTATCTTAAAAACCGAATCCGAATCGGGTGGAGATTGCTCCTTGGAGATTCAAGACGCTATGGGCGCGGTTGCGGACTTCAGGCGCGCGTTCAAAAAGAACCTCGATATTCTATAATTCTTATTTATGTCCGAGAAAAGATTCGTTTTAGCTTCTTCTTCACCGCGTAGGAAGGCGCTTTTACATAAAATCCTCGACGATTTCGTTATCGTCTCTCCGAGCGCCGAAGAAAAAGAAACGGGCGTACCCGTAGACGTAGCCGAAACCAACGCTTTGCTGAAAGGACGAGCGGTTAACGCGCCTTTCGCGATTGCTTGCGACACCATAGTTGTTCTCGGAGATAAGATATACGGCAAACCGCTTACGCGCGACGTCGCTTTTAGGGATATCAAAGAATTATCGGGTAAAACGCACCTGGTTATAAGCGGTTTATACGTAAGAGCGGACGGCGAAGAGACCGTAACGCACGAAACAAGTTACGTTACGATAAAAAAACTTACGGACGAAGAGATATACGAATATATAGATACATACAATCCGCTGGACAAGGCGGGCGCATACGGACTTCAAGACGGGGTCATCGTAGAAAAGTTCGAAGGGAGCGAAGATAACATAGTCGGTTTACCTACCGAAAAATTAAGGGAAATACTGAGGAAATACGTCAATGTCAAGGAAGAACTTTACGATTAGTTTTGACAGCGAAAGTTTCGCTATTTACGATAACGGCAAGGTTTACGCAAAGGAACCTTGTTGTCTTATTCGCAAAAAAAGCAATAATCCTTCTATAATAGCGTTCGGACGGGACGCGAAAAAGCGTCACGGCTCGCTTAACGACAACGAGATGTTTTCCTTGCCGTTTAAGGACGGAAAAGTTTTTGACGAACTCGGCGCGAGGATTTACGTTAAATACATTCTGAAAAAATACTTCGTACCGCGTTTTTCAAATCTATATGTGCTGATTACTTGCGGTATGCAAGCCGAAGACGCCATTGCGATAGAGAGCGTGTTCGTGCGCAGCGGCTATCCTAACGTTTTTCTGTTAGACAGAACAAAGGTCCTTGTCGAAATGTGCAAAGCGCACGAAAAAAACGTGGCGTTATATGCCGACAACGACCTTACCGAGATTTCCGTAATATCGTCCGGGGTTAACACTGCCAACTTCTCGCTACCGATATCTTTTAATCTTCTCGGCGAGCAGTTACGAGATTATTTTGCGCAAAACGTAAAACTTAAACTGTCTTTCGAAGAGTCGATATATCTTGCAAAAAACTTTTGTTCTTTATTCCGCTCGGACGGAACGAAAATCGTCGCCGAGGGAACGGATACCATCACGTTTTTATCTAAGTCTATTATACTTTCGGTACGCGACGTGTTCCCTATCGTACAATCTCTTTACTTAAAGATTACCGGACTTATCCGCGCGGCGGTAACCGACGCAAGCGACGAACTGAAGCGGAACGTTTTCGAAAAAGGCATACTTATTTGCGGCAAGGGCGCGACTATTAACGGTTACCCCGAATTTATACGCGAGGAAACCGGTATTTCTTGTTCCACCGAGACCACGCCCGACACGCTCGAAGTACTCGCTTCCATGTTGATTTCTTCGGAAAAAGAATGGCGGGAAGACAACGTGTAAGCGCATAATGGAATTACGAAAAAAAAGAGGTCGCCAAGCGACCTCTTTTGATTGCAACATAATGTTACTTACTCTTAAAAATTTTTTACGCTCTCGCGTGTATTCCGTCTTTTACTCTCGCCAAATTAACGTTATCTTCTACTCTGGACTGTAATTGCGGACACGGGTTCTTTTTATCTTCGAAACGGTAATCCTTACCGAACTCGTCGATATATCTGTCTATTATGACGTGGCTTGCCACCGAATCGACGTCGTGGTTAAAGATTTTTTGCACGGCGAAGAATCTACTATCCTCTTTAACCGCGTTAATATCGACGTAGTCTTCGAGCGAAGCGGTAAGATTTACGGTATTGGCAAGTACGCTCCTTATATACTCTTTTTGCGGAGCGAACGATATAAGTTCGGGGAATTCTCCGACGGGGATGACTTGTTGCCAATCTTTTTGCTCGTATTTTTGTAATAGTTCCGCCGCTTTGTGGAGGTGCGCTATTTCCATTTGCAAATGTTGTTCCCAAATCTTCTTCACGCCCGGGTCGGTTTCGTCTTTATAGCACGAGTAGTACAAGTAGCACTCGGTGTATTCGTGATTTAACAAGCACTCGAACCAACTGACGTTAACGTCCATAAGCGAACCGTATCTCGAAACGTGTTCTTCTTCTATCATCGCTATTTCGGCGTATAATTCTCTGCCTATATCCGAAGTGTAGAAACCGGTTTGGTTCATATAGTAATTCATCGTTTGTTGCTCGGCGGCGGTAATAATACTTACGTTAAGCTTGGTAATGGGATCGCTTACTTTGAAATCGGTATAGCGACATACTTCGTCGAACGGGTGCCGGTGTTCGCTTATCGTGGGTCTGCCGGGGGTAATTTCCGTATAACTGCCGACAAGTCGTTCCGCGTGAACGCCCTCTTCCATATCGAGCAAGTTGGCGTACCTATATAAGTGGTCGAAGTCTTCGAGCAAAGCGAAGTTCATTGCGCGCTTTACGTACTCGTTCTTTTCTCTTTGCGCGAGAATCGCCGTCAAGTCGACGGCTAACTGTTCGTAACTTATAGTCGTTTCCAAAACGCTCTCGTTAATCGGTTTCAAATTCGCGATACGTTTTTGCTGTTGTTGCTCGCTCTTTCTTATCGCCGCCAATTCTCTACGCACGTCGTTGTTGTTACAATGTCTGAAAAACTGATGACTGAACCAATTCGCCTCGAACTCGGTACCGTTCATAAGTATACATCTTACCTTGGTATACGGCGAAACGTCGTATTTATCGTACGCGTTCGGATACATTTGTTGCCAATCCATATAGGTTTTTTCTATATCGACGGGTCTTTCTTTAAACGGATTAAAACTCATTTTTTTATCTCCTTTCGCTTATTTATATTTGCGTTCCCGCATGCAAAAGGTTATTGCCAACACATATTTTTTTATACAAAAAACCGTCCGATTTTCTTCGAACGGTTCTTTCTTTTTTGGGTTTTTCTTTATTTTTAGTCTTTTACTATAGGAGATAAGGTAAAGTGCAACATATGTTCCCCGCTACGGATAACGTATTGCGGTAAGGGGTTACCGTCGTTATTCGTACCTATGCCGCTCACGAAAGCGTTTACGTCGATATAAACTCCGCTTTGTTTGGGCTTTTTGCCGTTATGGTACGAATCGTATATTTCCTTATCGCTATACGGGCTTACGCGCGTTTGGAAAGGAACTTTAACGGCTGAGATTACTATGCCGTCGCCGTCGTTATCTCTCGCCACGAGGAAATGCACGTTCGTTCTGTTGCCCGCTTCTTGCAAAGCGTTAAAGAGTTCGAAAGTTTTATCCACGTTCGCGCTATAAAAACCGACTTGGGTATGTTCGCACATATCTATGTAATTGTCTCCGTCGCCGTTGCCGTAATACTCTACGTTGCCGAACTCGTTATGCAATCTCAACTGTTTGCCGAAGCAATCCATATTTTGCAAAATCTTTTTAAGCGGCGTAAGCACGCTGAACACTTCTATCGCGCCGCTTGCGTTTACGACGTATTTATCTTGAATAATAAAAGTGTCTTTGCCGTTAATATTGATTAAACTTTCTACGCTTACGCAAACCTGCTTTGCCGTTTCTTCGTCTACGTACTCGCAATTGAATTTCCTAAGCGTGGCGGTTACGCGCGGATAAGGACTCTTCATATTGCGGATAAACGGGCGATACACGTTGCTTACGAAACTGCCCGCTCCGTCGGCTACGCTAAGCGACTTTAACACGTCTTTGCCGCGTATAACGTATCTTACCATACAACCGAGTTTCTTGCTGAAAGTCACGAAACCGCAATCGAAGTCGATTATAACGTTATCCAAGAACTCGCTTACGCCGAGAGGATTCGTTCCGCCGGTAGCGACAACGGTTTGCAATTCGCTATTTATGGCGTGTTGCTCGCTGTAAAGGAATTTGTCATTTTCGTAGTACTCTACGTTAAGGTACATATCCCCTTCTTTATGCGGTAAGGTTATATCGTAAGTTTTCGACGTCATCGGCGGAACATTGACGTAAAATCCAGTTTTGCTTACCGAAAGTCCGTTTTTCTTGACGTCGAGAACGATTTTTAGATTTTCCGTGGCGACGTGTTTACGGAGATTGGTAATTTCTATCGCGCCGTTATCTTTAACTAAGCGCGAGCGTATCGGTCTATACAAATATTTAACGCTATATGCGCTCGGGTACGGACGTCTATCCGCGGAGAACAAGCCGACCGCTTTTTTACCGACGCCGTTTATGTAATCGTCTACAAAGTGCGCTACGCAACCGCCCAAGCAGCACGGCGCGTTAGCGATCAAATCTTCGTACTCGTGCATCGTCGCGCATCCTATGCCCTCGGACAAGGCGTATTTGGTAAAGAACACGGGTTTCTTGTTCATCGCTTCGTTAATGAGGTCGATTACGCCGTTTATAGACGGGTAGCACGCGCTTATTACGTCGCCGTTATCGCCGTACGCGAATACGGGTTTAGTCGTGTTTGCTTTTAAGAGTTCCACGCATTTCTTGATAGCCGGCGCGTTGCCGTCCTCTACGAACTGATAGAACAGTACGTTAGGTAAGTTTCTGTCTCTGCCGAAGGAGTACATAACCACGTTTTTGATAAGTTCTTCGAACGAAGGTTCCGCCACGACGGCGTTACGCTTCTTTTCGTTAATTTTTTCCAAACCTTTGGTGTTGACGCCGAGTCTGGGAATTACGAACAAGCCGAACTCCTCCGCATAGCGCATAAACTCCGCGCTTACTTCGTGCAAAGGTTGTATGGTGTCGAAACCGTACTCTTTGATTAACGCGAAATCTCTCTTTATATCTTGCTCGGTAAGCAGTTCGCCCAACTCGTTATACACAGGGTTATAGGTAACGCCTCTCAATTTTAACGGAGAATCGTTGTAATACGCGACGTCGCCTATTATCGCCAAGTTATTGAATCCGACTTTAATTCTCGTACATTCCGCTAAGAAGTTGTTTTTATAAACCTTAACGAGAACGTCGTATAAAACGGGTTTTTCGGCGGAATAACCTTCGAACCTTCCTACGATTCCCGTACGATTAAGTCCGCTTTCCACTTCCGCTCTTTTATCGAAAACTTTTTTATCGCCGTCGAACATTTCGACTTTTACTACGGCTTCGTCGCTCATAAACGCGAGGTCGAGGTCGAGGAAGTAATCTACGCCCTCTTTGCGAATCTTAACGCTGTAATCGTACAAACTGCAAGGGAGCGTTTTGGTAAGGGTAACGTCGCCTATAATACCCGTAGCGGAAAATCCGTCGCCGCCTTCGAGATACGTGGCGGGAGTCCACTTTTTCACTATTACCACGATTTCGTTTTCGCCGATGGCTAAGTACTGGCTAACGTCGAACTCCGCGCGTCCGAGCATACTGTATCCTACGTACACGCCGTTTACGTGCAATTCTATGCTGCCGCATACTCGCATAAACGAAAGTATGTAGTTATACGACTTGTCGCCCACGTTAATAATCTTTCTGTATATGCCCACCGAGTTCTTTTCGTTTTCGGTATCGTAAATCTTATAAGTAGCCAAGTCCGCTTTGAACGGATACCCCGATACGAACTCGAACTTTTCGTACCCGAGCGATTCCCAAGTGGACGGGAGCGTGATCGTCTTCCAGGGCATTTCTTCGTTGACGAACGCTACGGGCGCGTTGTTGCCGTAATACGCGAAATCCCACTCTCCGGACAGACTGTACACTCTATCGCTCACTTTGCGTTGCGCCGCATAAGAACCGCTCATCGCAATGCTCTCGGTCGAGCAAGGAACGAAATACGCTCTCGGCTTCAAAATATTTTCTTTAACTTTATCTAAACTAAATATCGTATTATTTACTTTATATTCGTAGCGACGGCAACGTAATTTATCTAATCTTTCGGGACAAATCTCTTCGTCGTAGACTTCGTGATACTCGCTCGCATACTGGGTCCCGTCCTCTCTGCCGTAAACGACAAGCAATTTCATACCGGTTTCTATCACTCCGAGGTAGAACTCGTAATCGGCGGTTTCGCCGGGAGCGAGGTGCGGTTTTACCGAAAGAATTTTTCTACTCGTATCCGCTTTGACGAGATAAACGGTAAGAACCAAATCGTTAGCGGAAAAGAACGCTCTTATATTGGTTACCAAAAGATTTCTATTATCGACGAGTTGCGACGTAAACGGTCTGAAAACGTATTTACACATCGTCGCTCTTTCGCTCGGTAACAAATCCGCGTCGAACAACGTATGTTCGTAACGCTTGTTAAACGTCGGTTTGAATTCTCCCACGAAAACGCCCGCCACTACCTTTTCGGCAAGCGCCACGGACAAGTATTCGTCCGTTTTATTTATATTTTCGGTAACGTCGATGACGAAGTTATCGATAACTACGGGAGAAGTCGCGGAAGTAATAGCGTCCGCCAAAGTCGCCATAGCGGGAGAAACAATTTTATTTACGGGTCCGTTCTCGGCAATAACGGGTCTTGCGCTAACGCTTCTCAAGTCGTTCAACGCTTGCGAAACCGCGGGTAACGCCGTGTTTTCGCCGCCGAAGTCGTATGCCGCTACCGACGGTAAGTTTTTATCTCTGTTGTAAATAGCAACGGTCTTCGAGCAAAGGTATTCGATGCCTTTCGGGGTATGATAAATCGTTTTCTTTTTATTTTTCTTCACGCTTGCGTCAAACGCGCTGTAAGACGGGATTTTCTTCACTATAAAGAACCCTTTACGCGTAGCGAGGTCGTAGAACGAATACGGTAAATCGACGGTAACGAGCAAGGCGTTGAAGTTATAGGACTTAATAAGGTCGAGTTCTTTCTCGAACTCATCGGCGGTCATCAATAACCCGTCGCGGTCAACCAAACTTTCGTATCTTACGCCGTAGATTTTTTGCGCGCAGGAATTAACGAGTAATTCCGTTCCTTCTACGGTGACGGAATTGAAACCTACTCTAATCTTGACGCATTCTTCCTCTACGTCCGAAGAAAACACGCGGATATACGCGTCGTACAGTTTCGGCGATTCGGAATTGTAGGCTTCGTACTCGCCGCCGAACTCGAAAACGGCTTTTTTAGCGTCCGCTTTCTTTCTTAAACAAAACAGCTCGTTTTCCCCGTCGTAAACCGAGAACTCCGTTTCGCACTCTTTGCCTTCCAGACAAACGTCGATTTTTCCCGTCGCGCTTACGCCGTCGTGGGCGGTGGTCACCGTGAAGTCTTTAACATACGAGTCGCCTCTAACGAAAAGCATAACTTCTCCGGTAATACCCGTCGCGCCTTGCGAATAATCGCCTTCGAACGCGGCGAATCCGGTATTGTTTACTATTCTTACGAGAACCTCGTTTTCTCCTTTAACTACGCGCTCGGTAACGTTAAACTCTCCTCTTCCCGTGTAAGAAGAACCTACTCTTACGCCGTTTACGAAAACTTCGAAACAGCCGCCTACTCGGTCGAAATACAGCGTATGCGTTTTGCTTACGTCGTAAACCTCGAACTTTCTACGGAAAACGTATTGCGACGGATTGGTTTGTTCGGGCGCGCAATCGGTCGCGCGCATCGCTTCCAAACTCTCCAAAGAACACGGAATAGGAACGGTTTTCCATTCGGCAGTCACGTCGTCGAACGCATAACTTTCTTTAATTTTTTTCGGTAAAACGGGTATAGCCGATTCCCACTCTCCGGACAAGGAGAACGCTCTGTCGCTACGGTTCAAAGCGTTATGAACTTCCGCGTCGAAACAAAGCGACTTACACGAAAACGGTACGAAAAACGCTCTCGAATACGCCGTCGCGTCTTGTAAAAAATCAACCAAAAAATTGTATATCATAAAAGGTACTCCCTCTAGTATCGTATTTAAGATATAATACTAAATAGTATTACAAAGATATTATACCAAACGGAACCGTCGATTGCAATAGTATTTTTTAGAAAAAAAGTCGATTTTTTTAGAAAATATCACGGAAATATTTACCTGCGTCGACTAAGAGGCGCAAGAAAACTCGCGCTTTTTATCTCGCGCTTGGAGAATTTTCGTCCGGGTTCCTTCGAGTATGGTAAAAACGCTTCCTACGCGCACGATTTTCCCGTACGTTACCGCCTCTTTTATGTAAATTCAACGTGTTATCAAACGGTTTTGCATATCTCAAAATTCTTCTTTTGCTTAAAGCACAATACTATATTTGAAACGGTCACGATTATTGATTTTTTTATAAAAAAAAGATTGCGCCCGTTTTACGCAATCTTTTTCTCAAATTATATTCTCTTAACACTCGTCGCTTTCGCCCAATATGAAAAGTGATTCTTTTGCGGTTATTTGTATCGTAGGCTACGATTTTCTACGGTTTATCAATAATTTCACCGGTTTAATCAGTAACAAGCCGAGCGCTAAGTTTATGCTCCAAACAATCAGTTGTTTAGGCATTCGAACGGCATAGTAGGCAAGGAACGTTTTTCCGGAAGCGGCAATGTAATAGAAGTACAAAGCGACGGTATTCAAGTTCGAACAAACAA
>CAKRAY010000046.1 GCA_934296355.1 uncultured Clostridia bacterium | reverse complement strand
AATCCAAGATGAAAGACGCGGGTTACACGGTTTCTTCTTACAAGAATTCCTCTAAAGATTCCGGCGTTGTAGGCGGATTCATCGCTACCAAGATTTCCTTGGAAGACGGTAGCGGAATTCTTACCGCTGTTCTCTACAACAGCGCCGACGAAGCAAAAGCCGCTATGGGCGACAAAGAGAAAGAAAAGAAAGAAGATCAAGTTATCAAGCAAAGCGGAAAATGGATTTATTGGGGCTCTCCCAAGGCTGTCGAAACCTTCGAGAAATAATCGAAAATAGTAGATAACAAAAAAGTTGCGAACTTCGGTTCGCAATTTTTTTATGCCTCGAACAAGTATCTCCCGTAAAATACCTTCGTTTGCTTCGAAGTTCCACGTGAAACGCAAATAAGAAACCGCTCGTACGAGAAAACGCCGAAACCTCTTCGGGTACTCGTAACGGAAAGAAAACGCAAGTTTTTTGGAGTAGCGCCTATCGGTATTTACCCTAAGAACGCTATTTTTATCTCTCGAACAAGCATATCCCGTAAAACGGCGGAATATGCTTTTATTATGAGAAATTTAGCATATTATAACGGAAAAATCGATGTAGCGGAACGTTTAACCGTTCCTTTTTGCGACCGCGCTTGTTTCTTCGGCGACGGAGTTTACGACGCTTGCTACGCCCGCAACGGGCGAGTTTTCACTTTGGAAGAACATATAGACAGACTTTTCGCCAGCGCGGACGCGGCGGATATAGTAATACCGCTAAGTAGCGAAGACCTTACTCGCGCGATTTGTTCTCTCGTAAAAGAAAGCCGAATTACCGACGCGTTCGTTTACTTCCAGGTATCGCGCGGAACGCAAATAAGAAACCACTTGTACGAGAAAACGCCGGGGAATCTTTGGATACTCGTAACGGAAAAGAAAATTACCGACAAAAATAAAACTTATAAACTCGTTTCCGCGCCCGACCGAAGATATCGTTTTTGCAATATAAAAACGCTTAATCTTTTGCCTAACGTCATCGCCGCTAACCGCGCCACCGAATTCGACGCGGACGAAACGGTTTTTCACGAAGACGGGTTGGTTACCGAATGCGCGCACAGCAACGTTCACTTGCTTGTAGACGGCGTTCTTCGTTCTCCCGGGGCGTGCGACAAAATTCTCGGCGGCATCGCGAGAAAACACCTTATTGCCGCTTGTAAAAATCTAAGCATTGCGGTTTCGGAAAAGCGTTTTACTTACGACGATATGCTTACCGCCGACGAAATAATAGTAACCAGCGCGGGAACGCTTTGCGCTCGCGCCGCGTCGCTCGACGGAATACGCGTAGGCAACAAGGACGAGGAACGCTTTTCTTTACTTTCCGACTATCTTTACGGGGAATTTTATGCAAAAACTCTCTGAGCGCGGCTACGTCTTTATTAGCGTTGAAAAATTGCTTAAAAATATCGATTTTCTCAAGAAAATTAGTAATTTTAGGCGTTTTTTCGCCGTGGTAAAGGCTAACGCTTACGGACACGGCGAGATAGCGAAACGTATAGAAAGTCACGTCGACGGGTTTGCCGTAGCGACATTCGACGAGGCGTACGCGCTTAGAAAAACGGGCGTAAAAAAGCCCGTGCTTATCTTAGGGTACGTTCCCGAAGACAAGCTCTTGCTTTGCTACGCCTATTCATTTTCTTTATGCGGCTTGAATAAAGAATACATAGCCTGTCTTTCGCGCTTTGCCGTCAAATTCGGCGTAACGCTATCCGTACACTTAAAAATCGACACGGGCATGACGAGGACGGGAGTAAGTTACAAGCGTATCGACGAACTCCCCGATTTACGCGCTTACGAAAATTTGCGTTTCGAGGGAATCTTTTCGCATTTTTGCGTAGCGGACTCGGACGAGAATTTTACCAAAACTCAAATAAGGCGTTTCGCCGAAATCGTGGAAAAATACGAAAAGGACGGAATTAACTTCGAGTACGTTCATATCGCGGCGAGCAGCGGAATTACCGGCGGGTACTTTTACGGCAATGCGGTCAGAGCGGGATACGCGCTTTACGGCTACGGCGCGAGCGAAAACTTATCGCCCGCCATGAAAGTGGTCGGGCGCGTAATCGCCGTGAACGAAGTCGAGCCGAAACAAGGCGTCGGCTACGGTTTAACCTACAAGCCGTCGAAAAAAACTCGCGTGGCGGTAATTTCGGTAGGATACGGCGACGGTTATCCGCGCGACGGAGCGAAAAAGAAACTCGCTATCTACAAGGGGGAATTTTTGCGCGTGGTAGGCAGAGTTTGTATGGACGCGCTGTTTTTAGACTGCGGCGAAAAGGAAGTTACGCCCGGCGATTACGTTACCCTCTTAGGCGAAGACGGCGATAAAAAAATAAGCCCGGACGATTTGGGCTTCGGTTATAAAGTTTTATGCGATTTCGCTTTGAGATTAACGCGCGTTATCGTTTAGCTATACTAATCGTCTATCACGCCGGGGTCGAGTTCGATATGCGGTAAGTTCCATCTGAAAACCGCGGCGCAAATGCGGATAACAAGCACGGCGAGGGTTCCTACGAGAACGCCGAGCCACTGCTCCGTCCCCAGGTAAATCATTATGTAGCACACTAAACTGCCGATTATCGCCGCCAAAGCGTAAACGCGACTTTTAAGCACCATCGGCGTATGCGAAGTAAGCATATCTCTGATAATTCCCCCGCCGCAAGCGGTGGTCATTCCCACGAAAACGCATAAAAAGCCGTTGTCTATATATCCCGCGTTTACGGCGATGTTTACGCCGAGTACCGCGAATATTCCCAAACCCACCGCGTCGAAAACGTTAAAAAAGCCTTCGAAAAGTCTTTTCCTCTTTTTGTCGTATTTGTTTTTTAACAAAAACATAACTACGAAAACCGCAAGGGAAGTTATCATCGCCGCCGCGAGGTAGGAATAGTTTTCAAACATAACGGGCGGAGTTTTGCCGATAATCAAATCTCTGACCACGCCGCCGCCGAGAGCGGTAACCACGCCGAGAAAAATCACCCCGAACATATCGAGTTTTCTTTCTATGGCAATCATCGCGCCGCTTATAGCGAACGCTATCGTTCCGATTATTTCCACAACATATATTACCGTTTCCGCCATAAACACCGACTCTTCGCCATAAATATTCTTGTAAAGCGTTTTACTACGAAATCATTATACTATGCTTTATCGTAAAGTCAAGAAAATCGTTGCTTCTGCGATTTTCCCTTTTCTTCCGACAAAAAAAAATTTCGAGAGAAAAAAAAGTTTAGGATTTGTTTCGTTTCACAATGTAAACTGCAATCGAAAATAAAAAAATCGGGAGGACGAACGTCATGAAAAAGATTTTTACTATATTAACGACAATTATTTTAATCGCAATCGTAGGCGTTTCGCTTTTTGCTTGCGACAAACTCGCGCCGGACGGCGAGCAAGGTAACGAAAGCAACGGCGGCGGTTCAAACGACGTTTCAAACGACGTTTATACCGTGAAAGTCGCGCCGACCGAAGAATCGAGCGGCTCGATCGTTAACGCAAACGGCGAAAAAGTGACTTTACCCAAACTCTCCGCGGACGATTATAACGTTTCGGTAATAACCAAAGCTACCTGCAAAGAAGGCGGCAAGAGTCTTTACACTTGGAAAACCACATCTTACGGCGCATTTTCTTTCGAAGTCGTTTTCGAGGCGGACGAAACCGCTCACGTCTATAACCTGACGAGTTCGGAACAAGCGACCGAAACGAAAGACGGTTCTCGTACGTTCGTTTGCTCGCTGTGCGAAGACACCTATACCGAAACGGTCAAATACGCCCCGTACGACGAAACTTCTCCTACTGTCATTGTTTTTGCGGGAACGGGCGTAGCCGTAGATAACGATAACGGCGGCTTAACCGTAGACGGAACTTCGGTAACGATAACGCTTAAAGGCGAATACACGCTTAAAGGCTCTTCTTCTAACGCTAACGTAACGGTATGCGTAGGCGAAAACGACGAAGTTACGCTTAACTTGGAAGGACTGGTTCTTTACTGCGATTACGCTCCGGCTATTTACGTGGAAGAAGCGGACGAAGTTTCGATTTCCGCAAAGAAAGGCACGGTCAACGTCATAAAAGATTTACGCGTAGCGGCGGACGGCGAAGACGCGGAAGGCGGCGCGATATATACTCGCTGCGACACGAAAATAAAAGGCAAAGGTTCTTTAAGCGTAGAGAGCGGTTACAACAACGGCGTCGCTTGCACGAAGGACTTAAAAATAGCCAACCTCACTCTTTACGTCAAAGCGCCTGACAACGCCGTCAAAGGTAACGACAGCGTGACGATATCCGACGGCGCGATTACGATAATTTCCACCGCGGGCGACGGAATTAAGACAACCGACAGCGACGTTTCTTCCAAGGGTAATCAAAGAGGAATCGTTACTATAAACGGCGGCTCGATTACGATCTTCGCTTACGAAGACGGAATCGACGCGGCGTACGACGTGGTTATAGAAGAAACCGACGGCGCGCAAATTACTTTGACAATCAACACCGGCAAATATTCCGAATACTCTTCGAGCGAAGAGAGCGAAAACACTTTAAGCGCAAGCAACGCGCCCTCTTCCTTCGGCGGTTTCGGCGGCAACGGTTCCGATAGGCGCGACCCTCCGAGCGCGCCCGGTCAAGGCGGTAATCCCGGTCAAGGCGGTAATCCCGGTCAAGGCGGTAACCCCGGTCAAGGCGGTAACCCCGGTCAAGGCGGTAACGCCGACAAAAGCGACGCTTCGCAAAAAGGCATAAAAGCGGCGAACTCGGTTTCCGTTTTAAGCGGTTCGGTTACCGTAACTTCCTATGACGACTGTATCCACGCGAACAACGACGAACTGCTCGAAAACGAATCTTACGGCAGCGGAAACGTTTATATATCCGGCGGAACTCTCGTTCTCGCCTCTAACGACGACGCCGTTCACGCCGACGGAAACGTGACCGTAACCGGCGGAGATATGACGGTAAATCGTTCCTACGAAGGTTTGGAAGGCGACGTTATTACCGTTTCGGGCGGAAGCGTTTCTATAATTTCTTCCGACGACGGACTTAACTCGATGACGAGTTTTAATCTGAGCGGCGGCTACGTGTATATCTACGCGGGCGGCGACGGAATCGACAGCAACGGCAACGGAGTTTTCGACGGAGCGAAAGTTTACGTGATTTCCGCTTCCGGCGGCAACAGTTGTCTGGATACCGAGAAAGGTTTCTCTTTCTCTTCGGGCGAAGTACTTGCGATCGCGCCGTCCGACTCGATGTGGAACGAGGTTACGCCGTACATAAAAAGCGGGCTTGTAAAAACCTCTTTGGGTAAAGCGTCTTTTGGCGACTTCGTCATAATCAAGGACGCGTCGGGTAACGTTTTACGCGCGATATCCATGCCCGCGAATATCCGTTGCGGAGCGGTTTACCTCGGCGACGAATCCGCTTCTTCCGCCCTGATAGGTTCTTTCGACGCGGCGGTCGATAAAAACGGCGTTTCTATATAAGATAAGGAGAAAAAATGGCTAACGACAATATTTTGCTGTTTGCGAGAAAAGAAGTTAAGTTCGTTCTTAATTCCCGAGAATACGAACGGATAAAAGCCGCGATTGCGCCTTACGTACTTAAAGACGAGTTCGGGGAATACACGATTTGCAACGTCTACTTCGACAACGACGACGATACGCTGATAAGGACGAGCCTTGACAAGCCGCGCTTTAAGCAAAAACTTCGTTTGCGTAGTTACGGCATACCGTCGGATAGCGACAAAGTGTTCTTGGAAATAAAGAAAAAATATGCGGGCGTCGTCTATAAACGCCGTATAAAAATCGCTTATTCGCAAGCGAAAGAATACGTTTACGGCGGAAAAATACCCGAAGGCTTCCAAGAAAACGCCTCTTTCAAAGAGATAGATTATTTTATGAAAGAGTATAAACTTTACCCCAAAGTTTACCTCGCCTACGACCGCGAAGCGTTCTTTTGCAAAAACGACACCTCGCTGAGAATAACTTTCGACAAGAACGTACGCAGTCGTTACGAAAACCCCTCGCTGTCTTGCGGCGACTACGGACAAATCCTAATCCCCCGTAGAAAAAACGGAAGCGATTCCGAGCCGCCTATTATAATGGAACTTAAAGTTTCGAACGCTTTGCCCGTCTGGCTTGCGGACGTTCTATGCGAACAAAAGATTTTTAAGAGCAGTTTTTCTAAGTACGGCAACGTGTATATAAACCGTTTTGCCGACAAAAGAAACGAACTCTCGGCTTAACGCACATCAAAAGGAGAAAAAACCTATGCTGACATCTATAATCGACACATCTAACCTTAAATTCACCGACGCGCTCGTTTGTATGGCGATAGCGTTCGGCTTGGGCGCGCTCATTGCGGTCGTTTACTACTTTTTCGGAGAACGAAAAAGTAAGGGCTTCCTCACCACGCTGATTTTATTGCCCGTTTTGGTGCAAACCGTTATGCTGATAATGTTTAAAGTCGGTTCGCTCGCGGTGGGAATCGCCACGTTCGGTATCTTCACTTTGGTCAAGTTCCGTTCCTTGCCCGGCTCGGCAATGGATATCGGTTGCATATTCGCGGAGATGGCTATCGGCGTTCTGCTCGGAACGGGTTACGCCTTACTCGCGCTCGTGGTCACGGCGGCGGCATGCGCGATTTATATCGTAATGCGTTTCGTACCGATAAAAACTTACGATCCGAAAATCAAAAAACTGAAAGTCGTCATACCCGAGTCTTCCGACTACACCGAAATGTTTAACGACTTGTTCGATAAATACGCCAAGAGCCACGTTCTGGAAAAAGTCAAAAGTTCCGACCTCGGCAGTACGTTCGAGTTGATCTACGTCGTGCAACTGAAAAAGAGCGAGTACGAAAAAATGTTTATCGACGAAATACGCATAAGAAACGGCAATTTGCCCGTGACGGTTTCTATTTATCGCCAAAACGAAGAAAAAACTTTATAAAACTTGATAAAACAACGCGCCTATCCCGGTACGGACTTAAAAAATACTATTGCAAAACGAGTTACTTGACGATATAATTTTAGATATGCTCGCCCTGATTACGGCGGCGAAAAAGGAAGAACGCCCATGCGAATACTGATTGCCGAAGACGACCGCGACCTCGCTAAAATGCTCGTCACGATTTTGAAAATGAATAAGTACGTTCCCGAAAGCGTGGATAACGGCGAAGACGCCCTTCTTTACGCTACGCAAAACGCATACGACTTAATCATTCTCGACGTAATGATGCCGAAAATGACCGGTTTCGAAGTGCTTGAAGCCTTGCGAAGAAAACGCATCTTCTCGCCCGTGCTTATGCTTACCGCCAAAGCCTCGCTCGACGATAAAGTTCACGGACTCGACCTCGGCGCGGACGATTATCTGCCTAAGCCGTTCGAAACCAAAGAACTTTTAGCGAGAATCCGCGCACTTACAAGGCGCAAGTACGCCGAAATGAAAACTTACTCTTTCGGCGACCTTACTTTGGACGTAAAAACACAGGAACTCGCTTGCGGAGAAAAAACGGAGAACCTATCCGGCAAAGAATACTCGATAATGCGCATACTGATCGAAGGGAACGGAAAAACCGTGCCGACGGACGAAATAATCGACTCGGCGTGGGATTACGACAACCCCGCCGACACTTCCAACCTAATGATTTTCATAACGAAACTGCGTAAAAAACTCGCAGTTCTCGATTCCAGCGTATACATAAAATCGGTAAAAGGCGTCGGTTATCAACTAATCTCGGAGGACAAATGATTTCTAAACTCAGGAAAAAATTCATTCTTTACGCAAGCGTTTCTTTTTCGATTTTTACCATACTTCTCATACTTGCCATTAACGGATTTAACTACTATTCCACTACTACTTATATAGATAAAATCGTCGACCTCGTATCGAATAACGGCGGCAAAATGCCCGACTTGCCCGGCGAGGACAAAGGCGGAATCGGCAGGCCGATAAACCGCGATTCCCTCTCTTCGGTAAGATACTTTACCGTAACGCTTAGCGAAAACAACGAGATTATAAACGTGGACTTTCACGATAACGACTCGGTAAATAAAGAAGAAGCGATAAACCTTGCGGACAAAGTTCTTCAAAAAAGCAAGTCGCGCGGTTTTATAGGTTTTTACAGGTATAAAATCGATACCGACCCGAAAAAGGTTCCCTTACCGCCCGAACAAAGGCCCGAAAGTTCCGATTCTGTAGAAACCGTACCGCCGCAAAACGACTCACAGCCGCCGAATGAAAAAAAGGAAACTTTAATAGTTTTTTGCGACTGTTACGAACAAACCAACGCTATGCTTAGCGAGTTTATACTCTCCGCAATAATCGGAATCGTCGGACTCGCCGCGGTTATTTTAATACTCGTGCTTCTCTCCAAAAAAGCCGTCGAGCCGGTAGCCGATTCGATAAGAAAGCAACGCGAGTTCATAACCAACGTCAGTCACGAACTGAAAACGCCGCTTACCGTAATATCCGGAAACGCCGACATTTTGGAAATGGAAGGAGCGTCTTCGGAATGGACGAACACTATTCGGGAGCAAGTAAAAAAGACGAAAACGCTCGTAGACGATCTCGTGCTTTTATCGAAAATGAACGAAGAAACGATAAAACTCTCTTTTGCAAAATTCGACTTATCCAAGGCTTTTAACGATACCGTAAACGGGTTCATAAACGTGGCGAGAATAAGCGATAAAGAGTTCCTTGCCGAGCCGTCTACGGACGTAAACTATTACGGCAACGCGCAAGCGATTGCAGAACTACTTAACATATTAGGCGAGAACGCTTTAAAATACTGCGACCGCAACGGTACGATTACCGCAAAAGCGATTAAAGACGGACGGAACGTAAAAATCGTATTTACCAACTCCTACTCCGGAAAAATGACGGACGAAGAACTATCCCGCCTTTTCGACAGATACTACCGCTCCACTAAACCCTCTCGGGACGACGACGGAAGCGGAATCGGATTATCTATCGCCAAAGCCATCGTGGTCGCCCACGGCGGAACCGTCGCCGCCACGCTGGAAAACGCCGTTTTCGTAATAACCGTTTCTTTACCTGAAAAGAACAATTAGCAGAAGCGTGGCAACGCACGCATGTTGCATCGCAGTTTTGCGGAAGCGTGTGACGGCAACGTGTGACGTTGCATCCAATCTTCGCGAACCGACAGTATTCTTCTATAAGCATATACCCGCGGAAGCGTGTGACGCTTCACCCAGCAACGTACGCACGTTGCATCGCAATTTCGCGAATAAACCGTGTTCTTCAATAAGCATATAGCCGCGTAAACGTGTGACGCTTCACCCAAGTTTCGCGAATAGGCTTTTGTTCTTATCCAAGCATATAGCCGCGTATAAACTTTTATCTAGCGAAGAGAAAAGGTTAACGGTATAATACGAAAATACGAAAACGACGCTTTTTGTATTTTCCCCTTAGGGAAATC
>CAKRAY010000045.1 GCA_934296355.1 uncultured Clostridia bacterium | reverse complement strand
TGCGACTGGTACCGTTATCTTAACGGCTTCCTTGTAAGTCGGTGCTTCGGCGGTTAACAGTACGCATTAGCACAAAGAAAAAGAGGTCGTTCGACCTCTTTTTTGACTGATATAAGTACCCGCCGAACGACTGGCACCGAAAAAAGAAAGAGGTCGCGATAACGACCTCTTTTGACTGTAATGCAATGCCCCCTTGCGACTGGTACCGATACTTTTAAAACTCTTCCACCTTCTCCACTGTTTTTATAAAGTCGTAAGTCTTCGTGAACTCATAGAGTTCCTTAGGAGTGAAGTTGACTTGCGTCGCCGCTTCGAGGTCTACGTGTATTCCGTCCGGTTGTTGAATGGTTTTGAACTTCAAAAACTTTTTCACGTCGAAGATGTATATGATTTTATCTATGGTGTCGGGCGAGTCTATAACAACCGACATTTTTATGACGCTGGTCGTTTTTTCTTTGAACATTTTAATGGGTCTGTGTAAGAACACTTGCAAGAGTACGAGGATAATCGTGCTGACTACGCCTATCGTTATCATACCCGCGCCGATTGCGAGTCCGATACCCGCGGTCGCCCAAATGCCCGCCGCCGTGGTAAGTCCGTGCAAGAAGTCGCGTTTGTAGAAAATTATACCCGAACCGAGGAAGCCGATACCGGATACGACTTGAGCCGCTATACGCGCGCTGTCGCCGCCTCTAACGCCGTTCATGCCTATTTCTTGGTCGGAAAATCCGTACTTACTTACAATCATCATAATACACGCCGCAAGACACACTATCGAGTGCGTACGAATACCTGCTTCCTTACTGCGCGCTTTACGTTCGTAACCTATCGCAAAACCGCAAATAATGGAAATCAGCGCTCTTATGAGCCAGTTGACGACTTCTTCGTTCCAGTCCAAAATAGAAAATTGAAAAGAACCTAACAACATAAACACGTCCTTTGTTTTTTTAATAATTTGTATTTTACAACGTATTTTTTCTTTTGTCAATATAACGTAAATCAAAATCGAATCGCGGAGCGTTATATTTTTTTGCGAGACGATTTTTATAAAAAAACGAGGGAGAAATAGCGTGATTTTTCCCAAAAAACGATATTGTCAAAACCTCGGTTATATTGTATACTTAATATATAAAATCTTTTTTGAGAGGGACTATGAAACGCAATGACGGTTTGTCCGTAAACGTACACGAAAGAAGAAGAACTTTTATCCCGAAAAAGGAAATGTGGTTATATGGCGTAGCGGCATTGGGACAAGGTATGATGTACGCCGCCATGAGCAGTTACGTTTCGGATTTTTATCTTAACGTATTGAAACTTTCCCCGATATTCGTAATGCTTCTTATGTTGTTTGCGAGAATTTGGGACGCGGTTAACGACCCGATGATGGGAATGATCGTCGATAGGTGCGATTCTAAGCGCGGTAAATATAAGCCCTATATTATTTATACCGTCGCGCCGATTGCGCTATTTACGTTTTTGATGTTCTATATGCCCAAGTTCGCCGACCCCGACAGAGCGGGCTATAACGAGATCGGCGTTTGCGCGTGGGTTGCGATTATATACGTGCTTTGGGGTATGATTTATACGACGAGCGACGTGCCGTTCTGGAGTTTGCCGAACGCCATGACCCCTAACGCGGAAGAAAGAGGCAAGACCATTTCTCTCGCGCGTACGCTTAACGGCGTGGGAAGCGCGGTTCCTATGGCGATATATATGATTCTCGGCTTTATGGAAATACCCGACCGTACCAAGTATTTGGTTATGGCGATTGTCGCGTCGGTGTGCGGCGGCTTGCTCTTTACCGCAAGTTACTTCACGAGTAAGGAAAGAATAAAAATTCCGAGACCGGTAGTTACCGAAAAGAAAGAAAACGTTCTTAAACTCATTTTCAAAAATAAATATCTGATGCTCGTAGTGCTTATGGGCGTTCTTTCCAGCGGCAGATATATGTTGCAAGCGGCGGCGGTGCATGTCTCGCGTTATTCTTTCTATATCGAGGGTTTGAGCGTGGCAAAAAGCCAGTCCACGGTGCAACTTATTTTCTCGATATGTACCGCGGTGGGAATGTTCGGAGCGATGCTCGCTTGTCCTTTCCTTATAAAGAAGATAAGTTATAAAAAACTTGTCGTTATTTCTTGCGCGGTAGGCGGCGCGGCGGGATTGATAGGTTACGTCATCGGCTTGTTTACGAGTTATAACGTGTGGGCGTTCATACCTTTCTTGGTTATGAGCAGTTTACCTCTCGGCGTGCTTAACGTAGTCAGTTACGCGATGATAGGCGATTGCTTAGACTATATGGAATTGGAAACGGGCAGAAGAGAAACCGGCTTAGGCTCGGCGTGTCAGTCGTTCGTCAATAAACTCGGTAACGCGCTCGCGACTACGATGATTATAGCGATGTACAGCATAGTAAACTTAGACGTAAAAGATATCACGAGTAAAACGGTAGAACTCGTCAATCCCACGGCTTTGCCGAACGGCGTGCGCCACGGTATGTATATGCTGGTTACGCTTATTCCCGCGGTATGTTTGTTGCTTTGCATGATACCGATGTTCTTCTATAAATTGACGGGCAAGACGAAAGAAGATATGCTTTTAAGATTGGAAGAAGCGCGCAATGCGAGAGGAATAAAGGTAAGCGAGGGCGAGGACGAACCCGAAGACTTTACCGAACTCGGCAAAGAGGAAATGGAAGAAGAGGCGCAAGCCGCGGCAACCGAATTCGAAGCCGAAGACAACGAAAACAGTAAATAAAAAATCAAAGACAGAGGTAAATAAATAATGTTTAATTATCCCGAATTTAACGAGATGGGAGAAAAAGTTTTAACGCGCATTAACGGGATAGGCGGCGAGTCGCTAATGGACATATCCGTTTTCAGTTTGAGAAAAGGCGAAAAAAGAGAGTTTTATAACGATAAGCAGGAAATAGCGATTTTACTTATCGCGGGGAAAATAGGCATAAAAGCGGATTGGGTGAACGAAGACGCGGAAAGACGCGGACTGTTCGACGATTTACCTACGACTTTGCACGTTTGTAAGGGCGTACGCGTGGAAATCGAAGCGAAAGACGACAGTAGATTTATATATCTTTCCACCGAGAACGAGAGAGTTTTCGCGACGAAGATTTATAGAAAAGAGGACGTTATTCAAACCGTAAGTTGCGAGGGAATGTGGGAGAACACGGCGGTACGCGACGTTAATACCATATTCGATTACGACAACGCCCCGTACAGTAATTTGGTAATAGGGGAAGTTTTGGCGCGTCAAGGTAGGTGGTGGAGTTACGTTCCGCACAGCCATCCGCAACCCGAAGTGTATTACTACGAATTCGACAGAGAAGAAGGCTTCGGCGGCTGTTTTATCGGCGACGAGGCGTATAAGGTGACTAATGGCTCCGTGGGTTTCTTCCCCGGCGGAAAAACGCACGTTCAAGTGACCGCGCCCGGGTTCCCGATGTATAACGTTTGGATGATACGCCACCTCGACGGTAATCCGTGGAAAAAAACGAGAATAGTCGACCCGAGATACACTTGGCTCGAATCGGAAGTTAAATTTGTACCAAAAAAATAGGAGTTTATATGAATAAAGTCAGATTGACCGTAGGCGAAGCGATAGTAAGATTTTTGGATAATCAGTACGTGGCGATAACGCAAGACGAAAAGATAGTAGAAAGCAAATTCGTAGAGGGTTTCTATACGATATTCGGACACGGCTGCGTATTAGGCGTAGGCGAAGCGCTATCGATGGCAAAGCACGGCATAAAAGTATATCAGGGCAGAAACGAGCAAGGCATGGCGCAAGCGGCGACGGCTTATGCTAAAATGCACAACAGAATGAAGATTTTGCCGTGTGTTTCGAGTATCGGTCCGGGTTCCGCGAATATGGTAACCGCAGCGGCTACCGCCACGGTAAACAACGTGCCTCTTTTGCTATTTATGGGCGACACGTTCGCCAGCCGTCAGCCCGACCCGGTGTTACAGCAAGTAGAACAGTTGCATAACCCCGGCATTACGACAGCGGACGCGTTTGCCGCGGTAACGAGATATTTCGATAAAATCACCCGCCCGGAAACGATTATGACCGCGCTCGTGAACGCAATGCGAGTTTTGACCGACTCGGCGCATACCGGCGCGGTGGCGATTGCCGTCAGCCAAGACGTTCAAGGCGAAAGTTACGAGTTTAACGAGGACTTTTTTAGGAAAAGAGTGCATTATATAAGAAGAACTCTTCCCGAAAAATATATGATAAATCTTGCGGCGCAAGCGATAAAAAAAGCGAAATATCCGCTTCTTATCGTCGGCGGCGGCGTAAGATATTCGTTTGCCGGCAAGCAAGTCGCCGCTTTTTGCGAAAAACACAATATACCTTTTGCGGAAACGCAAGCGGGAAAAAGCGCGATAGAAAGTTCGCATTATCTTAACCTGGGCGGCATAGGCGTTACCGGTAACGGCGCGGCGAATAGCGTGGCGAGCAAAGCCGACTTAATAATCGGCGTCGGTACGAGGTTTACCGATTTTACTTCTTCGTCTAAGTGGCTTTACGCCGGCGCGCAAATCGTCACGATTAACGCAAGCGCGTTTCATGCCGGGAAAATGGACGCGATTCCCGTGGTGGCGGACGCGAAGGAGGGTATCCTCGGCTTAGACGACGCGCTCGAAGGATACGTAAGCGCGTATAAGGACGAAATAAAAACGGCAAAGAAAGCGTGGGAAAAAGAAATGGCAAGGTTGACAAGCCTAAAATATACGGAAAACTTTGTTCCCGAAATAAAAGCGCGAGCAGATAACGTGCTTGCGGACTTTGTAAAAGCCACGAAAGGCACGATTTGTCAAACGACCGCAATAGGAATTATAAGAAGACTTATTCCGAGCGACGCGGTTATCGTCGGCGCGGCGGGTTCGCTTCCCGGCGACTTGCAAAGAATGTGGACAACGGACAGTATAGGTTCCTATAATATGGAATACGGATACTCTTGTATGGGATATGAGATAGCGGGCGCGTTCGGAAGCAAACTCGCTTGTCCCGATAAAGAAGTCTACGCAATGTGCGGCGACGGCAGTTTCAATATGCTGCACGGCGAAATGGTCACGGCGGTGCAAGAGGGCAAAAAGATTAACGTGCTACTCTTCGATAACGAGAGTTTCGGCTGTATAAACAACTTGCAAATGGGACAAGGCGTAGACGCGTTGTGTACGGAAGCGAGATACAGAACGGGCGACGAACCTATAAGGAACGGCGAGTTTATGTGCATAGACTACGCGACGGTCGCGAAAGGCTACGGATTCGTTACTTATACGGCGAGAACCCCCGAAGAACTCGAAGCGGCGATTAAGGACAGTTTGAAGCAAACAAGACCTACGCTTATCGACGTAAAAGTTTTGCCCAAAACCATGACCGACGGTTACGGCGGTTGGTGGAACGTGGGTTGTTCGGACGCGCCGAGAACGGAAGCGCAAAAAGCCGCCCTCGCAGCGAGAGAAGAAAAACTTTCCGAAGCAAGGCAGTATTAAGAGTAAAAACGCTCGGCGCGCCGCTTTACCCGCGCAATTAAAAACGAAACAAAAATTCAAAATTTTATAAATAAAGGAAAAATCATTATGAAAAGAGAAAATATCAAATTAGGTATCGCCCCTATCGCTTGGACTAACGACGATATGCCCGACCTCGGCGCGGAAAACACGTTTTTTCAATGCGTGAGCGAAATGGCTCTCGCCGGATACGAAGGTTGCGAAATCGGAAATAAGTATCCTACCGACCCCGCCGCGCTCGTAGACGCCTTGTCTTGCAGAGGTTTACGTGTCGCCAACAGTTGGTTTTCGGCGTTTATACTGACCGAGCCGTTTGCGGAAGTGGAAAAAGCGTTCAGAGAAAAATGCGCGTTCTTAAAAGCGTGCGGCGCGGACAGAATCGGCGTAAGCGAGCAAAGTTACAGTATCCAAGGACAAATGGACACGCCCGTTTTCGAGAAAAAGTACGTTATGAACGACAGCGAATGGGCAAGATTTTGCGACGGACTTTCTTTACTCGGAAAAATAGCGAAAGAGTACGGCATAACGCTCACCTATCATCATCACATGGGTACGGTAGTGCAAACCGCGGCAGAAATCGACAGAATGATGGACGGCACGGATAGCGACAGCGTGTTCTTGCTGTTCGACAGCGGACACCTTGCGTATTGCGGCGAAGACTACATGGCGGTTTTGAAAAAGTACGCTAAGAGAATTAAACACGTTCACTTAAAAGATATCCGTCCCGAAGTCGTAGCGAGAGTAAAAAAAGAGCGTCTGAGTTTTTTACAAGGCGTAAGGCTCGGCGCGTTTACCGTTCCCGGCGACGGCGCGATAGATTTTAAGCCTATATTCGACGTCCTTGACGAAGCCGATTATAAAGGCTGGCTACTAGTGGAAGCGGAACAAGATCCCGCGATTGCCGACCCGTATAAGTACGCGGTTAAAGCGAGAAAGTACATAAAAGAATTAACGAATATCTAAAAAATAAGTTTAAGGAGATAAAAAAATGATTAACGTAGGTATTATAGGCGCGGGAAGAATCGGAAAAGTTCACTGCGAAAGCATTATGCGTTATGTAAAAAACGCCACGGTAAAAACCGTTGCCGACCCGTTCTTGAACGACGCTACCGTAGAATGGGCTAAAAACTTGGGAATCGAACATTTCACTAAGGATTATCACGAAATTCTTAACGATAAAGACATACAGGCGGTGCTTATTTGTTCGAGTACGGATACGCACTCTAAAATCAGCGTCGAAGCGATAGAGGCGGGAAAACACGTTTTCTGCGAAAAACCCATCGACCACGACGTAAGTAAGATTATCGAAGTTATGAACGCTTTGAAAAAACATCCCGAAATCAAGTATCAAGTTGGATTCAATCGTAGATTCGACCACAACTTCCGTTCGGCGCGCAAAGCGGTGGAAGACGGAAAAATAGGCGAATTGAACGTGCTTAAAGTTTGTTCTCGCGACCCCGCCGCCCCGCCGGTAAGTTATATCAAAGTTTCGGGCGGAATTTTCCTCGATATGACCATTCACGACTTCGATATGATAAGATTTATGTCGGGAAGCGAAGTAGAAGAGGTATTTAGTTACGGCGCGGTACTCGTAGACGAAGAAATAGGTAAAGCCGGTGACATCGATACCGCCGTAATCAGTATGAAACTCGCAAACGGCGCGATTGCCGTCATAGATAATTGCAGAAGGGCATCTTACGGATACGACCAAAGAGTGGAAGCCTTCGGCTCCTTAGGACAGGTCGCGATAAGTAACGACACCGAGTCGAGCGCGGTGGTAAGCAACGCCGACGGCGTACACGGCGAAAAACCGCTCTTGTTCTTCCTCGAAAGATACATGCAAGCGTACGTAAACGAGATAACCGAGTTCGTCGATTGCGTAGTCAACGATAAACAAGTAACCGTCAACGTCGAATGCGGATTGCAACCCGTGCTTATCGGACTTGCCGCCAAGAAATCTCTCGTAGAACACCGCCCTATAAAAGTAAGCGAAATCGCTTCCGTATACGGACTGTAAAAATAGCGTAAAAACTCTAAAAGCCGAGGATTATCGGCTTTTACGATTATTTTAATGTTTTTAAGGTAAAATATTAGGCGTTATGGATAACGGGTACGACGCAAACGAGTTTATAAACAGAATAGGGAATAATCAAAAAGCGATTCAAGCGTATAATGAGATGCAAGACATAATGCACCTCTATTCCTCGGCGATTAAAGAGATAAGAACCAAACTCGAAATTCTCGACGAAGAGTTTTCCGTAAAGTATAAATATAACCCGATTCACAATATCGATAGCAGGCTGAAAACGCCTATGAGTATCCTCGAAAAGTTAAGAAGAAAAGGATACGAAATAAGCCTCGAATCGGCAAAAGAGAACCTTTTCGACATAGCGGGAATACGCGTCGTTTGTAATTACGTAGACGACGTTTACAGAATAGCCGACTTGCTCGTGGGTCAAGCGGACGTAACGCAAATTAAAAGAAAAGATTATATCGTTAATCCTAAACCCAACGGGTACAGAAGTTTGCACGTCGTGGTAAAAGTTCCTATATTCTTAGCCGAAGAAACGGTGGACGTACCGGCGGAAGTGCAAATAAGAACCATCGCAATGGATATGTGGGCTACGCTCGAACATCAACTGAAATACAAAACGGACAACGATGTCAATAAAAATTTGCAGACCAAATTGCGATTTTGCGCCGACAGGCTCAACGCTATCGATAACGAAATGCAGGAGATATACGAAGAGATAAAAATCGAAAACAAAGATAAATAATAAATCTATGCCCAAAAAAAGACAAAGCGGTAGATATCGAATAAGTAACGATTATCTACCGCTTTGTTTTTGTTCAGAACGAATAACGATTATATTAAAAATAGTTTCGCTATCCGCCTAAGCAATGTTATTCTTTAGTAAATTCGCTGTTCGTACACTTCGGGCAGGGAGGTAATTTGTCTCCCGCGTCCAAGTTCACGCAAGTGTGACAGTTGGTACAAACGTACTTTCCGCGTCCGGGCTTTTCGCCGGTTTTAACAATATTCTTCATTGTCGTTCCTCCTTATGAGTTTATACTTTTATTTTGTCCTTGTTCGTCGTTTTTATCCGTGTCGGGAGAAGAAAAAGTAACCATTTTTTTCCCTTTGACGGGTAAGTATGTGGTATCCCTTAGTTTTACCTTGAATTTAGTTCCGTCAAAACGCTCGTATTCCGCATAAGAACGATAGGTTTTCTTCCCTTGCGGCAAGGAAATTATCTCGTTTTTATCGCCGCCGATAACTTCGTATTCGTCATACTCGTACGACTTTATTAATTCCGACGATAAACTGACGTTTTTGAAGCGTTTTTCGCCGTATACGTCGAATTTCACGATATTAGCGTCGCAAAACGAGTTTAGATATACGGGATAATTACCGTCGTTAATCAAAACGAGGTCGCTGTAATCGGTTACCATCGCGTCAAGCCCCGGCGCGACGTAGGACGCGGGCAACGAGTGTCCGCGAGAAAAAACCGCGTTCATTCCCGCCTTTAACCACGCGTTATAGAGCGTTGTGGAAACTTGACAAACGCCTCCGCCTATTCCGTCAGCGTATACCCCGCCTATAATCACTTTTCCTACGAAAAAGCCGTTTTCTATCGTGCGTTGCCCGACGAAAAGGTTAAAAGAAAGAGTCTCTCCCGGCTTGACGCAAATACCGTCGAGTCTTTCCGCCGCAAGGCGAACGTTTTTCTTACGATTTAATGACGACGAGGCAACGGAAGTGGAAAAAGAGGCGACTTTTTTCGTGCGTTCTTTCACTTCCGTAAGCGTTTCGGACGGGGAAACGGAAGAAAAAACGACTTCGCTTTTTTCGTAAAAAAATTGATTATATAAAGTTTTATGAAGGTCGGCGGTTCTACCGTTTTTTCCTTCGAAGTAGTCGAACCGTCCGTTACCCGAATAGATTGCTTGCGGCTCTACCGGCGCAACGGTCAGCGTGTCGAGAAACGCGGCGGTATCTACTACGATATCGGCGTTTAGGTAATCGAAAAAATCTGTTACGTTACCCGAAAACTCGCTTTGACAAAATTCTCGTAAATCGCCGCGATATTTTACGGCGGTTTTTATGCGTGCGGAAAACGGTAACTCGTACTCTTTTTCGAACGTTTTATACTCGCTCGTAAGTTTGATTTTTAACGTCTTGTCGGTAAATTTCGCCGCCGTAAGCAAAAGACACAATAACGTTATTATTAAAATAATAAGTAACTTTTTCCGCATATTTTTAGTATGAGGTCGAAAGCGCGTTTTATGATAATTTCCTTCGTTTGCTAAAAATATT
>CAKRAY010000044.1 GCA_934296355.1 uncultured Clostridia bacterium | reverse complement strand
ACCCGCAATTTCCCAATGCCCGATGGTGGTGTCTTTACCCATGCTCGTCTCCGCCATGCGCGCAAAAGACGCGGTAGGCTTAGCGACGCCTCCGCCTACGCCCTCGATATTGAACAAACCCATTTTAGTGAGTTCGGGACAATTAAAAGCGGGATGATTTCTTATCGCGCCGAGCGTGTTACTGCCTTCGTCGTGCCAAAGATACGCGTCGGGGAGTTCTCCCACGCCGCAACTGTCAAGTACGATAATAAATGCTCTTTTCATAGTAGGTTTTATGCAAGTTCTAATGCAATCTCCATCATTTTAGTGAAAGAATTTTGTCTTTCTTCGGCGGTCGTGTTTTCTTCGGGATAAATAAATGAATCGCTGACCGTGCAGATACAAAGGGCTTTTTTGCCGAGACGCGCCGCGTTGCAATATAAAGCGGCGGACTCCATTTCTACGCCGAGTACGCCCATTTTCGCCCATTCCATACCCGAATTTGCGTCGTCATAGAACGTATCGGAAGAGAAGATATTGCCGACTTTGTAGTTTACGTTTGCCTTTTCGCATAACTCCGCCGCATGGCGAACAAGATTGAAGTCCGCAATCGGACAGAACGTGCCGGGGAGTTTATATTGCATAGCGTAATTACCGTTCGTGCATGCGCCCATCGCGATGATGATATCGCGCGCGTGTAAGTCCTTGTCGAAAGAGCCGCACGAGCCGATTCTTATTATGTTTTCTACGTCGTAGAACTTAAACAACTCGTACGAGTAAATGCCTATCGATGGTTGCCCCATTCCGGACGCCATTACGGAAACTCTTTTGCCCTTATAGTAACCGGTATAGCCGTTTATGCCGCGTACGTTGTTGACGAGAACGGCGTTTTCAAGAAAGTTTTCCGCGATAAATTTCGCTCTTAGCGGGTCGCCCGGCATTAGTACCGTTTTTGCGAAGTCGCCTTCTTTTGCAGTAATGTGTGGAGTAGGAATTGCCATATTAACACCTCTTCAAAATAAATTATTCTTGCGATTTTACTATTTTTACCACTCGACTGGTTCCGAGTCTGGAAGCGCCGAGTTCGATAAATTTTTCCGCGTCGGCAATGCTCGATATGCCGCCCGCCGCTTTCATTTTTACGTTAGGACCGACGTTTTTAGCGAAAAGTTCTATATCTTCAAAGGTCGCGCCCGCGCCGCCGAATCCCGTGGAAGTCTTGATATAATCCGCTTTCGCTTCGGTGACGAGTTTGCACATGGTTATTTTTTCTTCTTCGGTTAAGAAGCAAGTTTCGATAATTACTTTCAGTATTCTATCGCCGCACGCTTTTTTTAACGCGACTATTTCGTTAAGTACGTATTGATAATTGCCCGCTTTTAATTGTCCGATATTGATTACCATGTCTATTTCGTCCGCGCCGTTTTTTATGGCGTCGCGCGTTTCGAATTCTTTTACCGCGGTGGTATTATAGCCGTTCGGGAAGCCGATGACCGTACAAATTGCGAGTTTGTCTCCTACGTACTCTTTCGCTTGCTTAACGTAGCACGGCGGAATACAAACGGAAGCGGTATGATATTTTATGCCGTCGTCGCAAATGGCTTTTATGTCCGCCCAAGTCGCTTTTTGGCTGAGCAAGGTGTGGTCGCATTTACTTAAAATATCTTTTATATCCATAATTTTTTACTCCTTTTTGTCGTTTATTCTTTCCAAAATCGTATGATAAATAATATCGAACGCCACGTCGTTATGCCCGCCTTCGGGTACGATGATATCGGCGATTTTTTTGGATGGTTCTATAAATTGTTCGTGAGTGGGTTTTACGGTAGTCAAATACTGATTGACTATCGAGTCGAGGCTCCTTCCGCGCTCTTTGACGTCGCGAAGAATACGCCTTAAAATCCTTACGTCCGCGTCGGTATCTACGAAAATCTTAATGTCGAGTAGGTCGGCGAGTTCCTTGTTTTCGAAAAGAAGTATGCCTTCTAAGATTATTACCTGTTTCGGCTCTATTATATCCGTTTTTTCGGCGCGGCAAAAATGCGTGTAATCGTAAGTAGGGCAATGAATCGTTTCGTCGTTTTTTAACCTTTTTACGTGGTCGATGAGGAGATAAGTGTCGAAAGCGTCGGGATGGTCGTAATTGATTTTTACGCGTTTTTCGAAAGGTATTTCTTGATAGTCCTTGTAATAACGGTCCATACCGATAAGGACGGCTCTGTCGCCGAGCGCGTTTTTTACCCGCTCCGCTAAGGTTGTTTTTCCGCTACCCGTGCCGCCGCAAAAACCGATTACTAAGTGTTTCATAAGTTCAACCTTCTATTATCGAAAAATACCTTTGCTTTCTTGCTCTTTTTTACGGTTCAGCCAGCAACGACGACACATAGCGACGTATTTGTCGTTACCGCCGATGCAAACTTGTTCTCCGGAATAAAGCACGTTGCCTTGTTCGTCCATACGCGCGTTTACGGTCGCTTTTGCGCCGCATTTACAAACCGACTTGATTTCGCTTATCGATTCGGCAATCTCGAAAAGTCTGCGACTGCCGGGGAACAAATGCGTGAGAAAGTCCGTCGCCAAACCGAAACAAAGTACGGGAACGTTTAAGTCGATGACGATTTGTCCGAGTTGGTCGACTTGCGTCGGCGTTAAAAACTGACATTCGTCCACGATGATAACGTTGGCGTAATCGTACTTCTCGGTGTAAAGTTTATATAAGTCTTCGCTTTCGGACACGATAACCGCTTTCGCTTCCAAACCGATACGGGAGTGAACCACGCCTTCGCCGTCGCGATAATCCACGGACGGCTTCAAGAGAAGAACTTTCATTCCGCGTTCTTCGTAATTGAACTTCGTAATAAGGGCTTGCGCCGATTTGGAACAGCCCATCGCGCCGAATTTGAAATATAATTTTGCCATAACGCTCTTATCTCATTCCTTTGTCGTACGGTATACCTTCCGCCTTCGGAACGCCCGACTTCTTAGCGGTAAGCGCAAGAACGACAAGAACCGTTACGTAAGGAATAATATTATAGAAATACATCGGCAAACCGAGTGCTTTCAAGAAGTCTACGGAGGACGAAACCGCGCTTATACATTTTAAGAAACCGAAGAGTAAGGCTCCTAAAGCGATTCCTAACGGCTTCCAATTACCGAAAATCATAATAGCCAAAGCCAAGAAGCCCATGCCGGCTACGGTAGATTGCGCGGTTCCCGCCGAGGTCGTTGCGATATAAACGTAACCGCCGAGACCCGCTAGCGCGCCCGAAATGGAAGTGCCTAAATAGCGCATCTTGTAAACGTTAATACCTACGCTGTCCGCCGCTTGCGGATGTTCTCCGCAAGCTCTCATTCTCATACCCGTTTTGGTTTTATAAATCCATAAGGAGAGGAGAATGAAAAGCACGATACAAATGTAAGTCGATATATAGGCTTTGTCGGCGAAGATTTTTCCGAAGTTACTTATGTCGGGGTTTACGATTGCGTAGCCCTTGAAGTTATAAGGCATGGAAATCTTTTCTTGATTAAAGAAAGCGAGCGCCATTGTGTTAACGATTGCGGGCGCAAGCATATTAAGCGCGGTACCGCCTATCGTCTGGTCGGCTTTCAGATTTATAGCCGAGAAGGATAGGAGCAACGAGAAAACCGCGCCGCTTATCGTCGCTACAAGCATTGAGATAATAAACAATACTTGCGGTTGGTCGATAAGTAAACCGCTGTTAGTAAACTCATAAGCGACTATCGCGCCTATGAACGCGCCGAAAATCATTTCGCCTTCCAAAGCGAGGTTGATAATACCGCTTCTTTCCGCAAACATACCCGCAAGAGCGACGATAAGCAACGGTATCATATAAACAAGCGTTTTTTGAATTAAGAATACGAAAGTGTCCATACTTTATACCTCCTTTTTGTCGGTATTTACCGGCGAGGAATCGGTTTCTTCTTTGACGGTTTCGACAACCGATTCCGCAACGCTTTCTTGCGCTTCGGGTTTGGGTACCGCCGTCTTTTTCGTTTTTATTTTCATTTTATCCAATATGGCGTTAAAGAAATCTTCGATTTTTCCTAAGAAATTACGTTCTTTTTTGCTTTCCTCTTTCACCGCGCTTTCTACGGCTTGTTTCTCTTTCACTTTTCTTCTGCGCGAGAGGAAATCTCTAATGAGTTTCGAGAACCCGGCGAAGTAGATAATGAGCGCGATAATAATGTCGGCTATATAGCGGTTATAGTTAGCCGAAGTGAGGTTGTCGCCGCCTTGCGCGATGTAACGCATAAACAAACCTGCGAAAATTACGCCTATAGGATTGTTGCTTGCAAGTAAGGCTACGGGAATACCGTTGAAACCGTAGTCGGGAAGTTTACTGTACGCCGCGCTGAAATTGAACTCGATGCCGGGATTCAAGTAGTACAAAGAACCGGCAATACCCGCCAGCGCGCCGGCAATCGCCATAGAAATAACGATATTGCGTTTTTCGTTCATACCCGCGTATTTAGCGGAATATTTGTTGTTACCGCACGCTTTAAGTTCGTAACCGAACGTGGTACGATTAAGTACGATAAGCACGACTATTGCAAGAACGATTGCTATTATAATACCGAAATCGATATACGACCCGGGGAAAAGTTTGTCAAGTCCTATTTTAGGCGTACCCGTTCCCGTAGTAGCGGTGGTAATAAGGTATCCCGATTTTCCGCTGCCGGAGTTGACGAGCGCGGGCATTTCCGAGAATACCCAAGTGACGATATTCGCCGCTATCCAGTTGGTCATAATGCATACGATAACTTCGTTAACGTTGAATAACGCCTTAAAAAGTCCGGGTAAAGCGCCCCAGCAAAAACCGAAAGCCGCGCCGACTATTATCGCGAACATCCAAATAAAGAAACCGCTTGCCGAGTTCGACGCGGGAATATTCAACGCTACGAGCAAAGAACCCATCGTACCCATAAGGAATTGTCCGGACGCGCCGATATTGAACAAGCCGGTTTTGAACGCTATCGCAACCGAAAGACCGCAAAGAATAAGCGGTACGGAATAGAATATCATATCGCCGAGGTTGGTAACCACGTATTGAGAAGTCCCGCTGGCGAACGGGCCCGCAAAAATTATGCCTAAGCCGTAGAACGCGTCCCCGATGGTTATGTCTTCCGAAGCGGCCGCTATGATAAGCATTACGATAAAACCTACGAAAATACCCGCCAAAATACATAGAATAGAGGATATAACCGATTTCGTACCGTCTTTTTTATAAAAAGTAAGTAGTTTCGCTTCGCTTTCGTCGGTGCTTACGAATAAGGACTTAAAAAAGCCTCCGGTTTTTTCCGCGGATGTTTTGAAGAATTTTTTGAACTTATCCATTATTTATTTTCCTCCTCTTTCGTTTGCGCGGGGAGAGTTACGCGGTCGCGTTTCGCGCCCGCCATATATAATCCGAGTTCTTGTACGGTAATCTTTTTGGGATCGAGTTCGCCGACGATTTCTCCTTCGTACATAACGAGGATACGGTCGGAAAGGTTCATGACTTCGTCGAGTTCGAGAGAAACGAGAAGTACGCCCGCCCCGCTATCGCGGTCTTTGACGATTTGCGAGTGAATATGTTCGATTGCGCCTACGTCGAGACCTCTCGTGGGTTGTACGGCGATAAGTAAATCGTGTTTTTTGTCCATTTCTCTCGCGACGATGGCTTTTTGTTGGTTACCGCCCGACATGGAACGAACGATCGTTATCGAACCTTGACCGCTACGTACGTCGTATTCTTCGATAAGTTTGTCGGAATACTCCCTTACCGATTTGAAACGAATAAATCCGCCTTTTTGGAATTCGGGTTCGAAATAACGCTCCAAAACCATATTTTGTTCGAGCGTGTAGTCGAGAATAAGACCGTGTTTGTGTCTGTCTTCGGGAATATGCGAGAAGCCGTGCGTGTTACGATAACGTATGTTCTTTTCGGTAATATCTTCGCCGTTAAGGTAAACCTTGCCTTTTTCTATCTTGTCTAAACCGGTGAGGGCGTGAACGAATTCCGTTTGTCCGTTGCCGTCGATTCCGGCGATACATACTATTTCTCCCGCGCGAACGGCGAGCGAAACGTCTTTTACGGCGTCTTTCTTATGAATTTTGCTCTTTACGAACATATTCTCTATTCTGAGAATTTCTCTGCCCGGAACGGCGGCGGCTTTTTCCACGGCAAAGTTTACGTGTCTGCCGACCATCATAGTGGAAAGTTCTTCCTTTGTGGTGTCCTTTATGTTTACCGTTCCTATATATTTGCCTTTACGAAGAACGGTGCATCTGTCGGCAACCGCCATAATCTCGTTGAGTTTGTGCGTAATGAAGAGGATAGATTTGCCTTCCTTCGCCAAGTTACGCATTATTTCCATCAATTCGTCGATTTCTTGAGGGGTAAGAACGGCGGTAGGTTCGTCGAAAATAAGTATCTCGTTATCCCTATAAAGCATTTTCAAAATTTCGGTACGTTGTTGCATACCTACGGTTATATCTTCGATTTTTGCTTCCGTATCGACGTTCAAACCGTATTTTTCGCTTAACGCTTTAACTTTTTTACGCGCCTCTTTTTTTAATACGACGCCGCATTTCGTGTCTTCCGCGCCGAGAATAATGTTTTCGAGTACGGTAAAACACTCTACGAGTTTGAAGTGTTGGTGAACCATTCCTATACCTAAGCGCGTAGCGTCGTTAGGATCGTTGATTTTTACTTCTACGCCGTTTTTCTTTATAACGCCTTGGTCGGGTTGGTAAAGACCGAAGAGTACCGACATGAGCGTGGATTTTCCCGCGCCGTTTTCTCCGAGCAAGGCGTGAATCTCGCCTTTTTTTAACTGCAAGGTGATATCGTCGTTGGCTTTAATACCGGGGAATTCCTTGGTAATATGGCACATCTCGATGATGTATTCCGATTGCGGCACAGCCTGTTCTTGTACGGTAACAGTGTTGTCAGCCATAAGTTAAACTTCTCCTTTTGTTAATAAATAAAGAAAAAATCCTTTCTCTTTGCGAATACGAGGGAAGCGAAAGCCTTCCTCGTATTCGTAAAAAGAAAGGACGGTTAAGTCCTTTCTTTTCCGTAAAAAGCTATTACTTTTCGAGTACGATAGTAACGTTAGCGCCCTTGTGAGCTTGCCACCATTCGTCGTAGTTAACGCCTAAGTCAACGTCTTTTCCGTCTTTATCTTTTCCGGGGTTGGAAACGTCGGAGAGGATAGTTACTTTGCCGTTTTTAATGTCGTTGAACAACTTTTCATAGTCGGCTTTGGTAAAGGTGTTGAATCTGCTGGTGTCGATGGGAAGACCGGTAGCGTCGTCGCTAGCGCCGAGGTTGGAAGCCTTGTTTGCAAGTAAGGTATCCCATTTTCCGTCGTATAATTCGCCGAGAATCTTTTGAACGGATACGGATAATCCCTTAACCGCGCTGGTGATAACTCTGTCGCTCAAATGAGATTGGTCAACGTCAACGCCGATGATTTTAGCGTCTTTGTTTTCTTGAGCCGCCGCTTTAACGCTTTCGAACATAGAACCGCCGCAAGCGAAGACTACTTGCACGCCGTCTTTGTACCAACCGGAAATTTGGGTTTGGAGTTCGGTAGTAGCGGAGAAGCCGCTGCCGTATTTATAACTTAACGTGATTTCTACGGTTTTTCCGAGTTCCGCGGCAGCCGCGTTAGCGCCTTGAACGTAACCGTAAGCAAATCTGTTGCAAGCGGGATTGGAACCGCCGCCGCCGAAGGTTCCGCCTAACTTGGTGTAACCGTCTTTAACCGCAGCGTATCCTGCCATATAACCGGATTCTTCTTCTTTGTAAACTACAGCCGTTACGTTGTTAAGACCCATTGCCCATCCGTCAACGAAAACGAATTTAACGTCGGGGGATTCCTTAGCGACGGTTTCGAGAGCGCTTGCTTGTAAGAAACCGGGGGTAACGATAACCTTAGCGCCGTTCTTGATTGCTTGACGCATAGCGGCTACACGGTCGTTATCGGTAGCTTCGGAACCGTTAGCGGGTTGATAGTACTTGTAGGTAAGGTTGTGAGCCTTAGCGTAAGCCTCAGCGCCTTCCCAAGTACCTTGGTTGAATCCGCCGTCGTTTAATTGTCCTACGTCGGTAACTACTGCGATTTCATACGTCTTGTTGGTACAAGAAGCGAATACCGCTACGCAAGTCGCGACTACGGCGATAGTTAAAAGAATAACTAAAAACTTTTTCATAACAAATCTCCTTTTTTTGTTTTATCGGCAGAGCCGATTATTCTAATAATATTTTAATATTATTTTGCCTTTATGTCAATATGTATTTTAACAACTAAGCTAAGCGTTTCTTCTACCGTATTGTTTGTCGCTGTTTTTATTTATTGACATTATATAAAATATATATAAGTAATTATCATATAAAATAAAGAGAAGCATACGTTTGACAATGCGTTTTTGCTATTATATAATACCGTCTATGCAAAAAACGAAAGAACAAATAAAGCTGGGAGATCACTTTAATTACAAACGTCTTTTAAGATTCACGTTGCCGTCCATCGTCATGATGGTTTTCACGTCGATATACGGCGTTGTGGACGGTTTCTTTATATCTAATTTTGCGGGCAAAACCGCTTTTGCCGGAATAAATTTCATTATGCCGTACGTTATGATTATATATGGCGCGGGATTTATGATAGGCGCGGGCGGAAGCGCGCTCACGGGCAAACTGCTCGGCGAGAACAAAAAGGAAGAAGCGAATAAAGTTTTTTCCATGATGGTATACTTTACGCTTTTCTTAGGTTGCGCGCTCGGCGTTGTAGGCGTGTTTACCGCTAAGCCGATGGCTATATTCTTGGGCGCGACCGACGCAATAATAGACGACGCGGTTGTTTACGGGCGGATTATGTTCGCGTTTACTCCGGCGTTTATGTTGCAAGCGTTATTTCAGAGTTTCTTGGTAACCGCCGAAAAGCCTCGCGCGGGACTTTTCGTCACCGTTGCCGCGGGAGTAACCAATATCGTGCTTGACGCGACTTTTATAGCCTTGTTTAAGTGGGGTATCGTCGGCGCGGCGGTCGCTTCGGGTATCGGACAAATCGTCGGCGCGTGCTTGCCGCTCATATATTTCTTAGGGAAAAAAGAGTGTTCGTTAAAACTCGTCAAGACCGGGTTAAAATTCAAGCCGCTTTTTAACGCCGTTACCAACGGTTCGTCGGAGTTGCTTACCAACATTTCTTCCTCGGTGGTAGGAATGCTTTTTAACTATCAACTTTTGAAGTTTTTGGGCGAAAACGGGGTGGCGGCTTACGGCACGATAATGTACGTACAGTTTATATTTAACGCCGTATTTATCGGTTACGCGATAGGCGTGGCTCCGATAATAAGTTATAATTACGGCGCGGAAAACCACGAAGAAACGAAAAACGTACTGAAAAAGAGCATTTTTCTTATGGGTTTATCCGGCGTGGCGGCTTGCGTAATCGCGCTCTTGCTGTCTTCGCCGCTTTCGAAATTGTACGTCGGGTACGATAAAGAACTTTACGACTTGACGGTTTACGCGTTTAGAATATACGCGTTCGCGTTCGTTTTGAACGGGTTTAATATATTTATGTCGTCTTTCTTTACCGCGCTAAACGACGGTTTGGTTTCGGCAATAATCTCGTTTATGAGAACGCTCGTGTTCCAAATATTGTTTATAATGACTATTCCGATTGCGCTCGGAAGCGACGGACTTTGGGCGTCGGTAGTGTTCGCCGAAATCGCCGCGTTCTTTGTTTCGGCGGGGTTCTTGACAGGAATGAAGAAAAAATACAAGTATTAAAACGGTACCAGTCGCAAGGGGGCATTGCATTACAGTCAAAAGAGGTCGTTATCGCGACCTCTTTCTTTGTGTAATTCCA
>CAKRAY010000043.1 GCA_934296355.1 uncultured Clostridia bacterium | reverse complement strand
AATCTGAACTCGGCGTCATGACAGCCCGAGAACGCATTATTTTCGATTTCGCTTACTTTTGCCGACAAACTTATAAGTTTAACGCTTGCGCAATTATAGAACGCGCCCTCGGTTACGGTCGTGAATTTTGCCTCTTCCGTACCGAACAAATCGACAATCGAAACGCAATTATAGAACGCGTTTTTACCGATACTCGCCGTTTTTTCGGAAAATTCGTATTCGGTAAGCAAAGCGCAATTATAGAACGCGCTTTCGCCTATTTCTTCCACGTAATTGCCGTTGTCGAAAACCGCTTTCTTAAGCGCAGCCGCGTTACAAAACGCTTTTTCGCCGATTTTCTTTATCGTATGCGGCAAATGAATTTTCGTTATCTCGGCGCCTTCGAACGCGCTCGCCGCGATTTCTTCGACAATCGTATATTTACCGTCTTTTTCATATCTGTACGGCACGTAGACTTCTTCCGCCGCGCCGTCGTAAGAAACGACCTTATTCCCTTCGAACGTCAACCCTTCCGTACTTTCGACCGTTACCCACTTGGCGTACAAAACCACGTTCGTCGAGAAAGAATACGGGAACGTAATTTCGTTCTTTAATTCCGCGTCTTCGTACCAGCCGTAAAACTCTCTGCCGGGTTGTCCCGCGCTTATAGCGTCGATTTTTTCGATAACTTCGCCGATTTCACACCCGAAGGAACTTTCCTTTTCGCCGAGTTCGTCGACAAGCCTTACCGTAACGTAAGATTTCAAGTAAACGTCGAAAGTCTTGGTAACGTTCGTAAACGACGGGGTTATTTCTTTACCGTTAACGTCGTACGCAACCCACTTTGCGGAAAGATTTTCCTTTTTCGGCGGCTCGGGAACGAATTCCGGCGCGCCGCTTACCACCCTTATCGAATCTATAAGCGTAGGTTCTCTTAAATAATAATTTTTTCCTTTCTTAAAAGTTTCGTCGTTTGTAAGTTTATAATCCCCCGAATCGAGGTCGTAGTACTTGTTTTTAACTATTTTTTCCCCGGGCGTAACGTTCGCTTCGGTATAAATCGAATCTTCGGAGTAAAAATTGACGTATATCGGCTTCGGAGTATAGATTGCCGTTATCGTAACGTCGGTGGTTATGCCGCTGAACGATTCCACGTCCCAAACTCCGTCGTAACCCTCTTTTTCGGGAACGGCGGGAGGATTATCAAAGCCTCTGCCCTTAACGAGAACGAAAGTTTGCACTACCTTGCCGTCCGCGACGAACGTGAGCGTATACGTGCTTTTTTCGTAAATCGCGTTGACCTTCATATCCGTGAGAATTTCGTCGAATGCGGAGTCTTCGACGTCCCACTTGCCGATATAGCCCTCTTTTTTCGGAACTTCGGGAATGATATCCAGCGTTTTACCCTGTTCCACCCGGTAAGAAAAAGTTTCCTTTCCGTCAACGTAAAATTTGACTACCTTTACTTTATCGGAAGAACACGCCGTGATAAACGACGCCATAGCCGCCAAAATCAGGATAATAAGAATCAATTTGTTTATCTTTTTCATAAATCGCTCCGCTTATATTACATAAAAAAAATATTTCTACATAATTATACATTATACTTGGCGATTTGGCAATAGGAAAAAACTCGTTTTCGACGAGCCTCGATTTTAATAAAAAAATTTATTTGATTTTAAGATTATTTTATTGTAGGCGGTTTATCATAAAGACGATAAATCTCACATAAATTTATCATTCATTTTGTTCCCTCTGGTAAAAGCCCGTTTCTCCAAACGGGCTTTTACACTTTTTGTCAAGTCTTAGCCCGTAAACGCATAGAATACTTCCGTGAACGGAATATTTATCGCTTTGGTAACGATATCGTTATCGATAATCGCCTTTTCCAATCCCGAAAAAGCGTTGGAAAGTATGATAAACGGCAGTTACGGCGGCGTTACTTTCGCTATAAAAATGTATGCGATTTACGCCGTTTGGATGTCAATTCTCACATTGTGGAAAAAAATAGGTTTCGACAAATTTTTATCGAGTAAAATTCAACCGATTTTACGTAAAATCTTCCCGAAGGAGTCGCAAGAAGTTTACGACGATTTATCGATAAATCTCGGCGCGAACATACTCGGTATGGGCAGCGCGGGAACGCCCGCGGGAATAAGAGCGACGCAAGGCTTTTCCTCTCACAAAAACAGAACGCTTTTACTCGTAATTAACTCTACCGGCGTACAACTCGTTCCTACCACGATTGTCGCGATGCGCGCCGACCTCGGCGCAAAAATCGACGTTATTCTTCCTACGTTAATCGCAACGATAATCAGTACGACGGTAGGAGTCGTTTTAACGAAAATATTTATTAAAGAATGAACTACTTCATCCCCGCCGTCATTATCTTAACGCTAATCGTTTCCGCCATAAAAAAGGTCGACGTATACGCGGGTTTTATTGAAGGCGCGAAAGAAGCCCTCGGTCTTATCATAGGTCTACTGCCTTACTTTATAGCGATTTTCCTTCTTATCGAAGTCTTTGAAATAAGCGGCTTGAACGAATACTTATCTAAGGCTTTGGTTGTTCCTTTATCCTACTTAGGGATACCGAAAGAGGTTATACCCTTGATTATCATTCGTCCGATATCGGGTAGCGGGAGTTTGGGAGTACTCGAAAACATAATGGTTAAATACGGCGTAGACTCCTACGTCGGACGGTGCGCGTCCGTAATAAGCGGGTGTAACGATACTGTTTTCTTTATAGTCGGAGTATATACGTCTTCTTGTAAAGACAAGAAAACTCTCGGCGCGACGATAATTGCTTTAATCGCCTCATTCGTCGGAGTGATAATAGGTTGTTTTATTTGCAGATTTTTATAATTATTCTATAAGGTAAGAGAGATTTTATAGACGAGATTTTTAGAAACATTAAGACTAAGCGCGACTTCTTTTACGGCGTCTTTTTTATTTACTCCGTTGTTTATCAAAGAAAGAAGCGTTTCTTTTATCGACGATTCGTCTATCGGTTTTTCCGTTTCTTCGTTCGCTTCTATAACCAAGACGTACTCTCCCTTAGGCGTTTCTATTGCCGTTTCGCATAGCCTGCCCTTAATTATATTTTCATATATTTTCGTTATTTCTTTGACCGCGTAAAAACTTCTGTTTCCTAATATTTCGCCGCATTTTCTTATCGTGTCATTAACGTCGTGCGGCGCGGAATATATCAATAAAACGGTATTTACGCATTTATATTGTTCGAGCAACGCTTGATAATCTTTACGTTTTTCGGGCAAAAAGCCTAAAAAAGTAAACGTGCCGATAACGCCGGTAAGAGCAATCGCGCTTACAAACGCGCTTGCTCCGGGAACGACGGTATAGGAGAGTCCGCTTTCGAAAAGTTTTTTTACGAGTATGCTTCCCGGGTCGCTGATACACGGCATTCCCGCGTCGGTTACGAGCGCGACGTTCTTGCCGCTTAAAAGCAAGTTCGTTATTTCCTCGCTACCCTCGCGTTCTTTTTGTTTATAATAACTTATCAAAGGCTTTTTTATTTCGAGCTTATTCAGAAGCGCCAACGTGTGACGAGTGTCTTCGCACGCTATCACGTCGACGGTTTTTAAGGTTTCTATGGCGCGCAAAGTGATATCGCCTAAATTACCTATCGGCGTACCGACGAGATATAAAGTTCCGCTCATTTGCCGTATAACCTCCTCGCTTGTTCGGTGTAATCGCCGTTTTCCTCGTATACGACAAGCGGCGCGGGCGCGGTCAACCCGGGGTTGCCGCCGAGTTTTCCCTCCACGACGAACGCGTCTATCGCTTTCGACGCTTTCGGCTGTATGAAAGTGATTTTTTTCGGCTCTATTTTATATTTTTTCATAAAGTAAACGACGTCCGAAAGGCGTTTTACTCTGTTGACCATGAAAAAATTCCCGCCGTATCTTAATAACGATGACGAACACGCTATGATTTCTTCGAGGCTAATCGCCGCTTCCGTTTTACAAATATCTTGCTCGGTGTAGAAATCTTTTTTTACAGCGGGTTCGTACGGAGGATTGACGGTAACGACGTCGAAACCGCCGCCGATAACCTTAGTCGCCTGGCGTAAGTCCGCGTTATGCACGAACACGTCGGTAAGCCCGTTTAATTCCGCGCTCCTTTTCGCCATATCTGCAAGGCGTGGTTGAAGTTCTATTTCGTGAGTTTCTTTCGGACAATATTTCGCGCGCATAAGCAAAGCCACGACTCCGCTTCCCGAACAAAGGTCGACCACTCTGTCGGAACGTTTAGCGTAAGCAAGATTCGCGAGTAGAACGCTGTCGGAAGTGAAGCAGTATCCGTCGGGGTTCTGTATGATTTTATAGCCGCGACATTCGAGATCGTCAATTCGCTCATTGTCTTTTAACATAGTTAAGATTATATAAAAAAAAAAGACGATTGTCAAAAATATTGTATAATTGACTTTACCATTGCCCAAAAAAGTTGTATAATGTAAAAAAAATACCTATGGAGGTTTTAATATATGCCATTAGTAACAAGTACAGAAATGTTTAAGAAGGCTTATGCCGGCGGTTACGCTATCGGCGCTTTCAACGTAAATAATATGGAAATCATTCAAGGCGTTGTCGAAGCGGGAAAAATCGAGCAGGCTCCTCTTATTCTTCAAGTTTCCAGCGGCGCAAGAAAATACGCTAATCCGATTTATCTTATGAAATTGGTAGAAGCGGCAGTCGAAGACAGCGGACTCCCCATCGTAATGCACCTTGACCACGGCGATACTTTCGAACTTTGTAAGGACTGCGTGGACAAAGGTTTTACTTCCGTTATGATCGACGCTTCGCATCACGCTTTTGAGGAAAACATTAAAATTACCAGAAACGTCGTCGAATACGCTCACGACCACGGCGTAGTAGTAGAAGCCGAACTCGGCAGACTTGCGGGAATCGAAGACGCGGTTAACGTCAGCGAGAAAGATTCCAATTATACCGACCCCGACCAAGTGCAAGAATTCGTACAAAGAACGGGTGTAGACAGTCTTGCAATCGCTATCGGTACCAGCCACGGCGCATTCAAGTTCAAGGGCGAGCCGAAACTTCGTTTCGACATTCTCGAAGAAGTCGGCAAGAGACTTCCCGGATTCCCGATCGTTCTTCACGGCGCAAGTTCTGTTCCGCAATATCTTACCGACCAAATTAACGAATACGGCGGCAATATGCCCGGAGCAAAAGGCGTACCCGAAGAAATGCTTCGTCAAGCGGCTACGATGGCGGTATGCAAAATCAACATCGACTCCGATTTGCGTATGGCTATGACGGCAACGATCAGAAAGTACTTCAAAGAAAACCCCTCTCACTTCGATCCCCGTCAATATCTCAAACCGGCAAGAGCGGCTATTACCGAACTCGTTCGTCACAAACTCGTCGACGTTCTCGGTTGTAACGGCAAAGCGTTCAACTAAGCGTCTTCTATAATTATTTAACAAAAAAACGACTGTCTTAACAACGGTCGTTTTTTTATACTTAGATTATAAGCCTAATCTATTCGTTTTCCGTTAAAAACGGATTGTCGCAATTTTCGTTCGGGAAAAATTTCTTTTTCGCCTTAAACATAACTTTGGCAAGCGGCTTAAAGGCGAGCGGGAACACAACCAGATTGCAAACGGTTTGAATTACATAGAAAACTATTCCGCGCATATAGTAAATGGAAAAACGCTTAAAAAAGTTGTTTTTTATTCCGCCGAAAAGTCCTACGTCTACGAGCGATGTCAATACTCCGAACCATATCGTGAGTAAAACGGCGGTAGCCGTCAGCCAAACGACGCGTTTTACCTTAAACCTTCTTAATAGCCAAAAAATAAGGCATACGGAATTCCAATGTATTATATAAGATAAAACCCAAGTGTTGAATCCCCAAATGAAGCTCTCTATCACGACGAAAATGCTTATGGCAAAAATACCTATCCCGCCGAAAACGTAGCCGTACAGAGCGCAGAGCAAGGTCACAACTTCTACGTTCGGTATCCACGCCAGCGCGAGTTTCCCCGCTTCGACGGTTGCGGTCATTACCGCTATTAAGGCGATTTTTTTCGCGCCGATAGAGAGTTTACTATTCATTTGCGATTAGAACTTCACTACCTTGAAAAGGATTATCGCGCCCTCTTCTACGTGCATGTCCTTGAAGCCGAACCCGCTCGAAGTAAGCGTAACGCCTTTATAATCGGTAGTCGTAGCGTACTGAGATACGTCGAAATCTTTTTCTACGCTCGTATATATCATTATATAAGCATTCGCCGCTGCGTCGTTTTTCAACGTTCCGACTTCGTTAATGAAACCGCCGGTTTCGGAGAAAGCAAAATTATCTTCTTTTTCCGAAAGAAGTTTCAACGCTTTTTCTACGCTGTCCGCGTCAACGGCTTTAACGTCGTACTTGGTAAACGCGCCGTTGTCTTCGATAACGATTGCATACGCGCCCTTTGCCGGCATTCCGTCTTTTGTGCAAGCGGTAAATAATAATACCGAACAAAGCACGGCGATAATCGTCAATACGACTACCGATAGTCTAAATTTTTTCATAAAAATACCTCCGAAAAATAATTTTTCCGAGGCAAAAAAAGAACTGTCCACCTTAAAACAGGCAGACTACTTCCTTGTTTAAGGGATTGTTCTCAAATTGCCCAAGAACCTTGACCTTCTGACGTAAGGCAGGCATTCCGACTGTAACGGTAATGGCTTTTGCGACGGATTTTCACCGCACTTTCCCTGATCGATACGCTACCAATATTATACGTCTACGTTATGTAAAAATCAAGCGAACCGACATACGGGCAACGTTTTTTCTTAAAAATACTTTAGGCTTTCCCCCGCATTAAACCGGTAAAGAACGCCGTTTCGGTTTTGCCGTTTTTCGTTTGTGCAAATACCATATTATAGGTTTCCGAAAGATTATATACGGAAGACCGAACAGTCGATTATTTACATTTTTTACTTTCGGACTCATAGATAAACATCGTTGATTTTCGCAAAAACGAGGTGTAAAATCGCTTTTTAGGATACCCGCCGAAAAAATTGATTTGCATTGTGCGCGCTTTTATAGTATAATAGCGAAGTTATACTTTAAGAAAAAGTAAATACTATATTCGAATTATTCGAATTACTCGGAGAAATTTTTTTATGTTACAATTAAAGGACATTACCAAAGTTTACGGCGAGGGGGAGACTCAAGTACACGCCCTTAAAGGAGTTAATCTTACTTTCCCGGAATCGGGAATCGTATCGATACTCGGTCAATCGGGGTGCGGAAAGACAACCATGCTCAACATAATCGGCGGTTTGGATAAGTATACTTCTGGAGAACTCGTTATCGACGGAGTATCTACAAAGGATTACAAAAATTCCGACTGGGACGCATACAGAAATCACAACGTAGGGTTTGTTTTTCAAAACTACTATTTGATACCTCATCTAAGCGTACTCGAAAACGTAATGCTCGCAATGAATCTTTCGGGACTGAGCAAAGAGGAACAACGGAAAAAGGCGGTCGAAGCCTTAAGGAAAGTCGGTTTATCCGACCAAATAAAGAAAAAGCCCAAACAACTTTCGGGCGGACAAGCGCAAAGAGTCGCTATCGCAAGAGCGATTGCCAACGAGCCGAAAATCGTCCTTGCCGACGAGCCTACCGGCGCGCTCGACAGCGAAAACTCGGTGCAAATACTCGAACTTTTACGCGCGCTTGCCAAGGACGCTCTTATCATTATAGTAACGCATAACTCGGAACTTGCCGACCTTTACAGCGATCGCATTATTCGCATGAAAGACGGGTTGGTTACGAGCGACGAGATCGTAAGCGAAGAACTCGAAAACGAAAAAGAAGTTATCCGCGACGAAGAAGTCGCGCCGGTCACCGAACTCGAAAAAGCAAAAAAACACAAGAAAAAGCGCAGGCCTACGATGAGCGTTTTCGCGGCGTTCAAGACGAGTTTGAAAAACCTTTATTATAAAAAAGGTCGTACGATAATTACGGTTATCGCGGGCTGCATCAGCATAGTGAGTATTTCCCTCATTCTCGCGCTCAATTCGGGTTTTGCGAAGTACACCGACAAATATCAAAGAGATTCCCTCGCCAAGTATCCTATAACGGTAAATCAAACGCAGTCTTCTCTCGGCGATATCGAAGATATCGTAAGAAAGATGTCGGGCGGCGATTTCAAAACGCTCGATTCCGCGGCGATAATGACTATTCTTAAAAACAATAAAATAGATATCAACGATTACAACAAAGATGATATGGTACGTATAAACAAACTTATCACCGGACTCGGCGGCAATCTCGATGACCTTATTAAGTCAAACGACACCGAAGAACTAAAAAAATATATTGACGAAAACAAGTCGAAAGTCGACAGTTTGGCTACGATTAAATACGATTACGGGGTCAATATGAACGTTTACACGAAAAAATCGACGAGTTCCGGCGACACGTATGTAAAAGTAAGTCCTTTCTGTGACCGCACTTACGACAGTATAGCGAGTTTCAACAGTTTCCTAAGTTTGATAGGAATTCCTATAGACTCCAAAAATTTGGAGCGCGTAAGAAATGCGATGAGCGCGATTAACTTTTGGGACGAGATGGTCGACGACAAGCAAGTGCTTGACGCCCAATACGATTTACTTACCGGACATTGGCCCGAGCATAAAGACGACGGAACTTTCGAAGTCGTTATGGTTGTCGACTCGAACAACAGTATTACCGACGCTTCCTTATATGCTTTAGGATACATAGAGATGGAAGATTTACTTGCGGGACTTTTATCCAGCGCGTCAGGCAACGACGAAAGCGTGGAGGAAGTTATTCGCCGTTTTGCAGGAGTAGATTTCGATATATCCGTTCTTATGCAATTCTTCAAAAACGGTCTTAAAGACATTAAAGTAGACTACACGTTCGAAGATTTCTTACAAAGAGATTTCAAACTGCTTCTGCCTACCGACTATCATGCGTTCGATGAGGAAAAAGGCAATTTCGAGGACAAGTCCAAGAATAACGAATTCGTACAAAACGCCGTGGAGACGAAAGGCGTGGATATTAAAATCAGCGGAATCGTCAGACTCAAAGACGGCGTACCCTCGGGTTGCATTAACGGCGATATCGGATACACTCGCGAATTATCCGACTATATTATCGCTAAAACCGCCGAAAGCGAAGTCGTCAAACAGCAACAAGCAAAATTTGCCAATTATAAAGAAACGACATCCGCTCCCGAATATACTTCTTATATAGAACTTAAAGCGCAAATTGCGGAAAACACCAAAAAGTTAGAAGATCTTACCGACGAAGAACTACTTCTCCTAAACACCTATGACGGTCTACGCATCGAAAGCGTAATCAAAGACAAAGAATTAAACAGCGAAGCCGATTACGAATTCCTTATGCGCGATTTAGGCGTCAAAAACACCAACAAGCCGAATTCTATTCTTTTCTATCCGAAAACTCTCGAATCGGTCGCGGAGATAGAAAACTTCCTCGGAGAGTACAACAAAATAAAAGAAGACGAATACAATAACCGAGATAAAAGCGAACATACGTCCAAAAAAACCGTTGAGTATGAAAACGAGTTAAAAACGGCTATGCGTTCTCTTAACCAAATAATCGACACGATTACTTACATTCTTATCGCGGTAACTTGTCTTGCGGTAATAGTTTCTTTATTTATGATCAGCATCATAATGTACATTTCCGTACAAGACAGAACTAAAGAAATAGGTATTTTACGGAGTATGGGCGCGCGCAGACTGGATATAACCAACATTTTTAACGCGGAAACCGCTTTACTCGGATTCCTAAGCGGAATTCTCGGAATTATCATCGGTTACGCCATAGTTCCGCTCGCCAATTACATTCTCAATTCCTATCTCGGAATAAGCGGACTGATTAGTCCGATATGGTGGCATTCGATACTACTCGTGCTTGCTTCCGTCGTCCTTACGGTAATTTCCGGTTTGGCTCCCGCCGTACTTGCGTCTAAGAAAGACCCGGTGGTGGCGTTGAGAACGGAATAAAAATACCGGCGCCAGACGTTCGGCGGGTACTTATAGCAGTCAAAAAAGAGGTCGGTTGACCTCTTTTTCTTTGTGCTAATGCGTACTGTTAACCGCCGAAGCACCGACTTACAAGGAAGCCGTTACGTACCTTACGGCTTATTATGTAAGTTCGTAAGGCGTTCCTCCTTGCTGATAATCGGTGCCAGTCGTTCGGCGGGTACTTATAGCAGTCGGAAAGGTTTTTCCTTTGTGCTAATGCGTACTGTTAACCGCCGAAGCACCGACTTACAAGGAAGCCGTTACGTACCTTACGGCTTACATTCAAGTTCGCAAGACTTTCCCTCTTGCTCGATTTCC
>CAKRAY010000042.1 GCA_934296355.1 uncultured Clostridia bacterium | reverse complement strand
AGTTATCTTCTCAAGCCAAAGTGGTCCAAAAAACGCCGCAAAGGCATTGTAGACGTCAAAATAAGGTTGCTGTTCAATCGTCAGCAACTCAAAGACTTGTCTGCCGACGACATGCACGCCGAAATGGAAAAGGCTCTGTATTACAACGACTTTAAATGGTTGGAAAATCATCCCGATTACCGCTACAAATGCAAAAAGCAAGCGGAAGGGTTGGAGCATATACTTTACGAATGTCCGCACTGTCACGAGCGATTTTCTATCGCCACAAAAAAGAACGAAGTTTTTTGCAAAAAATGCGGTTACAGAGTCAAAGTGGACGACAGATACGCTTTTGTCGACGTAAACGGATTCCCGCATTATTACGACAATTTTCAGCAGTGGTTTTTGAGTCTTAAAGGCAAACTCGTAGATGAAATCGCTCAAAATCCCGACTTTAAACTCGAGGAAGAAGTCACGCTGTTTTTACCTTCTTCAAACGGCAAAGGTTACGTTAAAAAAAGCGGCGACGGCGTCGTCACGTTTGACAAAGACGGGCTGCGTTACGGCGGAACGAGCGAGGGGCGGCGCATAGAAATTTTTATTCCGATGCACGACACTTTCTTTTTGAGTTATGCTATGGGCAAAGGGTTTCAGGCGTTTTACGGCAAGGAATATTACCTTTTCTCCCCGCAAAACCCCGACGTAAGCATACTTTGGTATCTTGCCAGCGAACAACTTTCGCTTGCCTTTTCTCGCCGCAAACGCGAGGAAAAAACAAACCTACAAAATTAAAAAAAAGTTTTAAATAAAACAAGGAGAATACGCAAATGAAAAACTTTTTTAAAGATTTTAAAGCATTCATCTCTCGCGGAAACGTAATGGACCTTGCCGTAGGTATGATTATCGGCTCGGCGTTTACCGCGATAGTTACCGCGCTCGTTAACGGCATATTGAAACCGCTCATCAACGCGATACCCGGCGCGGACGATACCGGCGCGTTGCAAACCGTACTCAGAAACCCCGTTTTAGACGACGCGGGCAACGTTATTAAAGAAGCGGTCATCCTCGATTGGGGCGGCGTAATCAGCGCGATTATCACGTTCTTCGTGACCGCAATCGTTTTGTTCCTGATCGTCAAAATTTTCAATAAAGCGAAAGACGTCGCCGGCGAAACGAAAAAAGCAATCGACGGAAAAGTAAAACGCTCTAAACATAACGGCGAAGCGGTAGAAGAAAGCGTAGAAGATAGTAGCGAAGAAACCGCCGAGGCCGCCACTACGGAACCCACCGCCGCGCCCGAAACCGCCGCTACGGATGAAACTCCCGCTACGGATGAAACTTCCGCCGCTCAACCGACCGAAACCACGGAAGAACTTTTAAGACAAATTCTTGCGGCGATTAAAGAGCAAAACGCCGAGAATAAGTAATTATTGCGTTTCTTTTTAATGAACGTTGACAACGATAATATAATAAGGTATAATTTACTTAAAAAACAACATAAAAAAGGAGAATATAATTATGAATTGCGATAAAGCGAAAAAGTTATTACTACAACATTACAGCAATCTTAAGTTCGATGTAGAATACAAAGAAGGAAAAGTAAATCTCGTTGCTAAGGGCGTTAAGTTCAAGTCTTTCGACGACGATACCAGAATAGAAGTTACCTTTAAGGACGACGGAGTAGCCACGGTAACTTTCGTATTCGATAAACTTTTGCCTTCGCTCAGAAACTACGAACTCATCAACCAGTTCAACGACAACGTAGGTTTCTTAAAGGCTTATATTACCGAAAGAAACAACAATAAGTTCTTCTGCATCGAATCTTACGTTTACGAATGCGTAACCGAAGAAAACGCCGTAGACACCGTCGTAAATATGGTAAAAATGCTTACCACCGAGCGTACGCTCAAATATTTATTGCCGATAACCACGATTACCGACTAAGTAAAAAAATAAGAAAAAATCGGGTTGCCTATTATTTAGGCAACCCTTTTTCTTTTGTCGATAAACTCTGTTTAAGATTTACGCGGTGAGAACTCTTTGCACGACAAGACTGGTGTTAGCGTAAGTCGTGGAGTTCGCGCCGGTGTTGTTTAGACCGATGGTTTGTCCCGCGGCGGGAACGTTAACGAGAGTTACCGCGGCGAGTCGAGCGGTTTCGTTTGCGGCGATATTCGCGGTCGAAACCCCGCCCGCAATAGCGGTTCCGTTAAGTTGCGCGGTAAGGGCTACTACGCCTTGGGTTGCGCTCGTAGCGTCGGTACTATAAGATACGAGGTAGTATCCGGGCGTGTTTACGGTTACGGTGTTACCGCCGGTAGTAAAAGATATATCCGTCGTGTCGAGGTTGTAACCGAGAGCCAAGGGAATATTGGCGGCAGCCCCAACGGCGGTGCCGGGCGTGGACGCGGTAAAACTCGCGACTTGATTGACGGCGGAAACGCCCGCGGGACCTTGCGCCCCGGTTGCGCCCGTCGCCCCGGTTGCGCCGGTTGCTCCCGTAGGACCTTGCGGACCGACCGGACCCATAGGCCCTCTCGGACCCATAGGACCTTGCGGACCCATAGGTCCCATAGGTCCCGTGATTTCCGAGTTTACTCTATAATACGGCGTAGCGACCGCGTGGCAACACGGACGAGAACATCCGCATCCGTTGAATAAAAAATTACAGCACATATAAGCCTCCTTGTAATTTGGTATGTATGTCGTTACGCTTTTCACTATTACTTATGAACGCTCGCGTAAAAAATGTGACTAACGTTTCGCTATGCGTAAGTATGAGTTTATGTTGAAAAAGAGCGTAAAAAGTGATATTATATAAGAAAAATAAAAATGAAAAATTTTTCGGTAAAAAGGAAAGGAATTTTATGATTAAAACCGTGCAAAAAAGTTACGTTACGATATGCGACGCGCTTTTTGAAATTAATAAGAAAGCGGGAACTTCGCGTATGAGCGGAAGGTTCGATACGCTTACCGATACGGGAAAAATCAACGTCGATTATAGGTGTACGCCCGATAGAATATTCGAATTCGCGATAAAAATTTTGACAAAGTATAAAGACTTGCGCATTAGACTTTACGACGACGAACCTTTTGTGCTTTTCGGGAAAAGATATAGATTCGCTTTTTCCGAAGGCAAGAGTTTTTCCTTGCAAATTATCGGCGAAAAGGCGTACTTTACCAAAAAAGAGGGCGCGGACGAGCAAGCCGTGAGAGCGTATCTTTTACGATTTATGCGAAGCGAATTAAAAAAAGAAATCGCCGTTCGTATGTCGATTTACGAACGTTTAACGGGATTAAAGTGCGAAAAAGTACTTATAAACAACGCCGTTTCCTCATGGGCGACTTGCCGCTACGATAAGGCGATAATAAAGTTTTCTTCGCGCCTCGCGCAACGACCGCTCGAATGTCTGGATATGGTTATCGTGCATGAACTCGGGCATCTTTTATACCACAACCACGGCAAAGATTTTCAGGCTTATATGGCTAAATACTATCCCGATTATAAAAGGGTAACTAAACTGCTAAACTCGGCTTCTCAATAACTTTTTGTGTTTCTGATTCTCTCGAACGTCGCTTTTTCGCCGTTTTCCGATAGGGAAACAAGCCAATTTTTTAAGAGCGCGGCGGTTTCGGGATGCATAAAGTTTTCGTCCTTTTTCGTTTCGTAGTATTCGAGAGCGGAAGAGTTGGTGTATTGTTCTTTTTTATATACCTTCGTGGCGGCTACTCGGTCGCAAAACATCTCTTTTACGTATTTAAGCGGCATTTTGTACTTTTTTAACGGTTCGCCGCGGAAATTGAGTTCCGTCCAGTACTCGTGGTGATGCTTGTTTCTGCCTTTATGGTGTAGCCACGCTACCGAATATCCGCGCTCTTCACGCTCTTTGACCGTCGGACTTTTTTTACCGTCCGTGAAGTATTTAACGCCGTTAAAAAACTCGCAAAAAGAGAATTTGCTTAAATCGTGCGTAAGCCCTTGCCACGGAATACCCGCTTTTACGCAATGTTTGAATACAAGGTAACGATGCTTCGTCACCGTAGATAAATGTCCGAAAAACTTATTCATAGTAAGTATTTTAGCAAAAAAAACACTTTAAGTCAACGTCGTTTGACAAAAAGCGATATAAAAAGTAAAATGAGAATATTATGAAAAAAATCGAATATCGTTTGGCAACGGAAAAAGACTTTGAAGAACTCTATAAAAGAATGGAACGCGATTTCCCTTACGAGGAACGGCGAGATAAAATCGCCCAACGCGCGCTACTTTCTCGCGACGACGTTAAGTGGTATGTGTTTACCGAAAACGGCAGTTTCATATCCTATATATCTGTTTGGGAGTACCCGAACACCGTGTTTATCGAACATTTTGCCGTAAACTCCGAAATGCGCGGAAACGGCTACGGAACGCTTACGTTAAAAAAACTTCTTGATTTTTATAAAGATAAAAAAGTGGTTCTGGAAGTAGAACCGCCGATAGAAGACTATCCGAAAAAGCGCGTTGAGTTTTATAAAAAGAACGGTTTTATGCTTAACGAAAGCCTCTTTTACGAACAGCCGTCTTACCACGGCGAGGGCGCGCTCACATTAAATTTGATGAGTTATCCAACGCTTCTTACCGAAGATGAAGCGAGCGAGTTCAAAAAGAATACCTTGAATACGGCATATAAAAGAATATAAAAAAACGCCTCCGTCGTTAATTGCGATTAGGGGGCGTTTTCGATTTAACGAATAATAAAAATCTTTTATTCCGCTATTAGTTTAATTTCGAAATCGGCGTGTTTGCCGACGAGGGTAATCTCCTTATAGCGATTATTTTCTCTTACTACTTTTTTTTCGTTAATGAAGAAACCGCGGTTTTTCAAGTAATGCACGCTACGTTCGAGGTCGGCGCAAGTGTACACGAGGCACCCCGCCGCGCCGTCGGAAGCGTCGGTCATTCCGACTCCCGCATAAAGACTCGCTTGTCTTTCGTAGTTTGCGCCCGAGAAGTTAGCAAAGGACTTCATAGTTTTTTCGGCGTCGTATTTTTTAGAAGAAAACTCCACGTGATGAAGTTTTATGTTAAGCATGACGTCCACGGTTTCGCGCGCCTTACGCGAAATACTTTCGAACCTACCGTTAGCAAGGTCTTCGGGGTCTACGATAAAAGTTCCCGCGCACCAAGCGACTTTGTTGAAGGCAAGATAAGATGATATATTGTCGAGGTTTATACCGCCGGTAGGAATGAATTTCATAAACGGGTAGGGTCCGCTTAACGCTTTTAACATATTTACGCCGCCGAGTAATTCCGACGGGAAGAACTTGACCACGCGCAAACCGAGATTATACGCTTGCTCGATGTCGCTGGGCGTACTGCAACCGGGGAATACGGGTATACCGAGTTCGATACACCTGTCTACGACGGTGGCGTTGAATGCGGGCGTGATTATGTAGTCGACCCCCGCGTTAAAAGCGTCCTGAACTTGTTTCGTATTGATGACGGTATCCGCGCCTACGATAAGGTCGGGACATTTTTCCACAATCGTTCTTATCGCTTCCGCGGCGGCTTGCGTACGAAAGGTAATTTCCACCGCGTGAAAATCCGCGCCGATTAAAGTTCCCGCAAGGGGAAGAGCGGTTTTTACGTCTTCGATACGAGCGATCGGCACCACTCCGCACAAACTCAGCTTGCGTACGATGTCCTCGTATGCTCTGTTGAACACGGGATTATAAGTATTATACATTCGATTATCCTCGCCTTAATCTCTATGACGCTATTTTAACATATATGCCGACTTTTTTCAAGGTCGAACGATTTGAATATATATCAAAAACGGTTACGCTAAAAAATCTTCTCTGATCGGACTGAAAACGTCCACGAACTCGGTTCCGTCTTCGAGCGCGAGCATGCCGTGTTGCTTGTTAGGTTCGACGAGAATCATATCGCCGGGCTTAACGACGGCTTTTTCCTCTCCGAGCGTAGCGACGCAAGAACCCTTAATCATAACCGTGATTTGTTCGTGCGGGTGGCTGTGCAACGGTACGAACGCGTCTTTTTCCAGACGATTAGCGACAAGCATTGCGTTTTTACCGGTGAAAACTTGTCTGCCTTTTCCCTCGCCGCAGGCAGTTATCGGCATCGTTTCGAAATTCTTTATAATCATAAGTTCGCTCCTAAGTTTTTTATCGAAAGAATTATATCACGAAACGAATCGCATTTCAATACCCGTTAAATTATTTTCGATAAAGCGTCGAATACTTCCTGAGGATTATCGTAGTCCCTTTTGTCGAATAAAAAAGTGTTGCGAGTCGCGTTTCCTATCGATTTTACCACCCAATAATACTTGCCTTCGTCTACGTCCGTCACTTTACCGAACGAGTTAGCGATAAATTTACTGAAACCTATCAGATTTCTTTTGTTAATACATAACGTGAGATTTTTCATAAGTCGTGCCTCCGCAATATTTTTATGCTTGAATTATACGCCCGAAAAGCCGTTTCGTACAGCCTTTACTGTTTCGTTTATGACACACATAAAAAGAAAAATATTTGCAGTTTCGACCTTAGCGCGGTTTTTTGTAAACGCTATGCGCGCGACAAGCGGTTCGCTTCGACTGTAAAACGTTTGCAAAATAACGGATATTATGATAGTATAATAAAATATTTTAATAATATAAAAAACGGAGCGAGAATGGCGATAAAACTTACAAATAAGGGCGCGTATTTTTTTAACGGAAAACGTATAAAAAAAGGCGAAATAGAGGGATTAAATTACGATGAGGCGTATAAAGGTACGATCGCTTACGGAATTTTGGATAAACATAACGAGAACAAGCCTACGCAAAAAGGCGGGTTGTTGAAAATCAAATTCGACTGCATGGCGAGTCACGATATAACGTACGTCGGCATTATACAAACGGCAAAGGCGAGCGGCTTAAAAAGGTTTCCTATTCCTTACGTTTTAACAAACTGCCATAATTCGTTATGCGCCGTCGGCGGTACGATTAACGAAGACGACCATAATTTCGGATATTCCGCGGCGAAAAAATACGGCGGCATATACGTTCCCGCGCATCAAGGCGTAATACACAGTTATATGCGCGAAAGGATGGCGGGTTGCGGAAAGATGATAATCGGCAGCGACTCGCATACGAGATACGGCGCGCTCGGCACGCTCGCTATCGGCGAAGGTGGGGGAGAACTCGTCAAGCAGTTGCTTTGTCAAACCTACGATATCGTATATCCCGACGTAATCGGAGTGAAACTCGTCGGCAAACCGCGTAAAGGCGTCGGACCGCAAGACGTCGCGCTGACGATAATAAAAGCGACTTTTAAGAACGGGTTCGTAAAAAATAAAGTTATGGAGTTTTTCGGTTCGGGCGTAAAAAATCTTCCCGTCGAATACCGTAACGGCATCGACGTCATGACTACGGAAACGGCTTGTTTGTCCTCCGTTTGGATTACCGACGAAAAAACGCGCGAGTATTTTGAAGTTCATAAACGCCCGCAAGATTATAGCGAGTTAAAACAAGGCGAATTAACGTATTACGACGGATTGATCGAAGTCAATCTTTCTAAGGTCGAACCCATGATCGCGTTACCGTTCCATCCGAGCAACGCCTACGCGATTAGAGAGTTGCAAGAAAGACCTTACGAAATTCTTTCCGAAGTGGAAAAGCAAGGCAACGCGTTATTAAAAAGAGGAGAATTAAAATTAACCGATAAAATCGTCGACGGCAAGATAAAAGTAGACCAGGCGATAATAGCGGGTTGCGCGGGCGGAACTTACGATAATATTATCGAAGCGGCGGCTATTCTGAAAAACAAAAACGTGGGAGGAAAACTTTCGGTAAGCGTTTATCCCGGTAGCCAACCCACTTATGTGGACTTATCGAGAAAAGGAGTTCTCGCAGACCTTGCGGACTCCGGCGTCGTTATAAAAACGGCGTTTTGCGGACCGTGCTTCGGCGCGGGAGACGTTCCCGCCAATAACGGTTTGTCCGTTCGCCACACTACCCGTAACTTCGAATCGAGAGAGGGCAGTAAACCCGGCGAAGGACAACTCGCTTGCGTCGCGTTAATGGACGCGAGAAGTATCGCCGCCACTTGCGCGAACGGCGGATTTTTAACGAGCGCGCTCGACGCGCCCTACGTTAAACCTACCGCTAAATTCCGCTACGACGATACGGTTTATAAGAATAGGGTTACCGATTGTTTCGGTAAGGGAGACGAAAACTATCCTTTGTGCTACGGACCGAATATCGCCGACTGGCCGGAAATGCCTTCGCTTAAACGCAATTTGCTTATGAAAGTCGCGGCGGTAATAGAAGACCCGGTTACTACTACGGACGAACTTATTCCGTCGGGAGAAACGAGCAGTTATAGGAGTAATCCCTTGCGCCTTGCCGAGTTTACGCTCAGCCGTAAACGCCCAGACTATGTGGCGAGAGCGAAAGCGGCGCAGCCTACCGAAAATAATGAGGAACTTAAAAAAGAAATCGAGGAAGCGATAGCGTTAACGGGCGCGGAGGGCGAAACCGAAGTAGGTAGCGTTATATACGCGGTAAAACCGGGCGACGGAAGCGCGAGAGAGCAAGCGGCGAGTTGCCAAAGAGTTTTGGGCGGCGTAGCCAATATAGCCAAGGAGTACGCTACCAAGCGTTACCGCAGTAATTTGATAAACTGGGGAATGATTCCCTTCGTTTTTGACGAAAAGCCTTGCTTTAAGATAGACGATTTTATTATGATTAAAGACGTCGCTTCGGTTTTCGAGCAAGGAAGCGTTAAAGCGCAAATAATACGTTGCGGTAAACTCTACTCGGAAATAACGTTAAGAGTAGATTCGCTCACCGATAAAGAAAAAGAGATAATAAAAAGCGGTTGTCTGATAAATAACAACCGAGAGAGGTAAAAAAATGCGAGTAATTAGCGGAAAGTATAAAGGAAGAAAGATAAATTCGCCGATTAACGATAACGTGCGTCCGACGAGCGACAAAGTAAAAGAAGCGATTTTCGCCATAATTCAGGGCGACGTAAACGGCGCGGTGGTTCTCGACCTTTTCGGCGGCACGGGCGCGATGGCGATAGAGGCTCTCAGCAGAGGCGCGAAGAAAGCGATTATTTGTGACGCTTCGCCTGCTTCGCTCGACTTGATAAAGAGCAATTTGACCTTCGTAGATAAGTCAGAGTACGACGTGTTTAAGGGCGATTATTCCGATTGTATTCGTAGAATGGCGTCTTTGAAGCAAAAAGCGGACGTTATCATTCTCGACCCGCCGTATTCCAAAGGAATTCTCGAAAGAGCGTTCGAACTGATCGCTAAATACGACGTTCTCAGCGAGGGCGGCGCGATTATTGCGGAAAGGAAGTACAGCGACGAGCCGATAAAAAAGTATTACGCGCATATTTATACGCGCAGATACGGAAACACCGACGTCGACTATTATAGAAACGTGAAAAAGTGCGCGGTTACAGGCAGTTTCGACCCGTTTACCGATGGGCATAAATTCGTCGTGGAAAAAGCGCTCGAAGAAAACGACTTCGTTCACGTAGTAATGATGGTAAACGAACAAAAAACGGCGCGTTATTCCGTCGAAACGCGTTTAGATATGTTAAAGTACGCTTTAATCGACTACAAAAAGCGTGTAAAAATCGAGTTTTACGACGGAATGGCTATTGACTATTGCAACGAAAACGGTATAAAATATATTTATAGAGGTTATCGTAACGCCGAGGACGAAAAATACGAAAAAGAGATGGCGGAGTATAACGAATCGCACGGCGGGGTAAAAACCGTTCTCGTCAAAGCGGAAAACGATTTTTCTTCGAGCGAAATAAAAGAAAAGTTCGATAGAGGCGAGGACGTTTCCCAATACGTGGATTACGAAGTTTTGAGAATAATGAAAAACGCGGAAAAGAAAGGAAAAAAATAAGAGGCGCAATATGGAAGAAGACGTAAAACTGTTATTGAGTTACATAGAAACGGAAGTCAAGGAGGGTAAAAAGCCCATTATCGGCAACGGCGTTATCGTAAACGGAGCGAATATTCTCAATCTTATTAACAGAATAAGAGTCGCGCTCCCGTACGTTACGGGCGAAGATAAAATTATCGAAGCGACGGAGAAAGCCAAAGAGATAATAGAGTTTGCGGAACAGCAAAAAGAAAAGATTATAGACGAAGACATCGCCACCAAGGAAGCGGAACTTGCCGCAAAGCTGAAGGAATCGGAAGGCGGCGAGGGCGAATTGCTTGCCAAGTACGATAGCCTGCGCAAAAAGCGTGAGGAATTGCTGAAAACGGCGGTGGACCTCAAACAACAAATTAAGGAATTGGAAGCTCAACAATTTGAGCAAAACAAGGAATTGCAACGCACCCAACAAGCTTTCAGTAGCGAAAAGGGCGGTATCGACA
>CAKRAY010000041.1 GCA_934296355.1 uncultured Clostridia bacterium | reverse complement strand
TCTCGCAATTCGGCGCGGATTTTTTGTCTTTCGTTTTTTCGTCGTGCTTTTTCAATAGTTTTGTCCTCGTGCGTTGTGCGCGCTTGCACTATTATCTTTTTTATGTTTTTGTTTTTCACATAGAGTTTAACCGATAGGGGCGAAAAAGGCAAGCAGATTGCACCAAATACCATTTCTCGACAAATAGCGACAGTGAATTGCAAAATGTCTGCAAATGCATTATAATATATCTATGAGAAAGAACATCGAAAAAAACAGCAGACGCGCAAATCGTCAACCACGTTGCGTAATCGTGATAAACAGGCTGTCGGGCAACGGCAATCGCGCCGACGAACGAACACTCAAAAGAGCGTTTGAGCGCGGTTATTCGGTTGACTTTTATTATATCACTCACAAGCAGGTGTTGAAAGATTTTTCGGCGTACGAGCGCATCGTGGTATGTGGAGGCGACGGCACTCTAAACGGCATACTCAACTCAAAAATGCGTGACGACGTAGAAATCATCTATTTACCATACGGCACTCTCAACGAATTTTATAAAGGCGGAATCAAAGACAATCACTTTCTCAAAGATATTTGTTTTGCAAACAACTTGTATTTTTCATACGTTATGGCAGCAGGCATATTCACTCCAATAGGCTATTGCGTGAACGACAACAAAAAGCGCAAATACAAGGCGCTTGCCTATATCTCACACATCGTGAAAGAATACAAAATTTATCGCATAAAAGCAAAGTTGACGACGAAAGATTATTGTGACGAGGGCGAATATTCGCTGATAATGGCAATCGACTCGCCTCGCTGTTTCGGATTTCGTTTCAACCGCCTTTTCAAATTAGACGACGGAATCATGCATCTTTTAGCGATAAAAGCGCCAAAAAACAACGGTTTGATCGGCAAAATAAAAATCTTCTTTCCGTTGTTCAGGGCGTTTTTTGTCGGATTCAGCAAGCCGTATCACTCGAAGAATATGGAGTTTCGCCCGTTCGACCAACTTACGATCTCGCTAAATGAGAACGTTGACTTCGATATGGACGGCGAGAAAAAAACTTTGAGCGGCGATATAAATATGGGTATCACCCACTTTTCAAGACCGATAACTATTCTCGGAAAAGACGATTTGAAAAACCTTTATGTAACAAACAAGGACTCTGACCTTTAACAAATTATCAATAACGCTTTTGCGTTGACTTTAAAACTTATTTATTGTATAATATGATTATAATTGCGATCTTAAGTAATTAAATATTGAAAAATGGTCACAATCTAATGTAAATGGAAAAAAAACTTATTCTTCCCAAAAAAAGCGTGCGTGCAAACGAATTACAATTCAAAAAATCCATGGTGATTTTGGGGTCTTTGGTTGGGAAAAACATCAAAAATCAATACAGGCGTTCTGCACTTGGTATTCTGTGGACGGTTTTGAACCCTCTGCTCAATATGCTTGTGATGTCTTTTGTTTTCAGTAAAATTTTTGGAAGAAATTCAATCAATATGGACTATCCCGTATACGTCTTGTCGGGAAATATCGTATTCTCTCTTATGAGGGCGTCGACCACCTCGTCGCTAACTTGTATTGTGGGAAACTATGACTTGCTTGCAAAAACGAGAATCCCGTATGCTGTCTTTCCGATTTCAAACGTACTGTCCTCGACGGTGAACTTTTTCTTTTCACTGATTGCACTCGTCATCGTCATGCTCGTGAGAATGAGCGCAGGCGTGACGTTCCACTGGACGATGCTTCTCATCGTATTTGCATGGCTGCCGGGGATTCTGTTCTTCTCTGCCGGGATCTCGTTCGTCCTATCGGTCGTGTACGTCAAATTCAGAGATATCAAGCACCTTTACGGCGTGTTCTTGACACTTTGGATGTATCTCACCCCCGTGTTCTATTCAATCGAATCGCTTAAACTCGACAGCAAATATTTGGCTGTAATGAAATTCAACCCGATGTTACACTATTTGACAAATTTTAGAGATTTGCTAAACGGCACGATTCCGAGCGGAGAATCGTTCTTGATTTGCTACGGCGTCGGTCTGGGCTTTTTGGGTCTCGGATACATTATTTTAAGACTGTCGAGAAAGAAACTCCTTTTGTATATTTAGTATATGACGATTATGGAAGAGATAAAAGAACAAAACACACAAACGGTGACAACCGAGCAAGTCGAGTCCGCGACTCAAACCGATTTAACCGAGTTCGACGCATTCGAACATCTCGGTGATTTCACCACGGACAAGGGCATTTTGCTTGACGTATGCCACGTCGGCATGGAATTTAAGCTCCCCACCGAGCGCATTGACAATCTTAAGGAATTTTGCATCAAACTTGTAAAAGGACAACTGCACTATCAAAATTTCGTTGCGCTCAAAGACATCACTTTCCAAGTGCGCAGAGGACAAAGCATCGGTCTTATCGGCAGAAACGGGGCGGGAAAATCCACCTTGCTCAAAATCATTTCCGGCATCATCGAGCCGACTGCCGGCTACGTGCAAACAAGAGGCAACATCGTTCCGCTTCTCAAACTCGGCGCCGGATTCGACTTCAATGCAACAGGCAGAGAAAATGTCTACCTAAACGGTGCGATGCTCGGTTTCTCAAGACGCGAAATGAAGAAAAAATACGACAGTATCGTCGCGTTTGCAGAGCTTGAAAAGTTTATGAACGTTCCGCTCAAAAACTACTCGCAAGGTATGATTTCAAGGCTTGGTTTCGCAATTGCGGTTGATGTCAATCCCGACGTTTTGCTTATTGACGAAATACTTGCCGTCGGCGATGCCGTTTTCCAAAAAAAATGTGCCGATAAAATCGACGAACTTCGAAAGAACGGCACAACTTTTATCGTAGTCTCGCACAGCGCATCGCAAATTCTGCGCCTATGCCAGAACGCAATTTATCTTAAAGACGGAAATGTTGCGAAATACGGCACCGCGCAAGAAGTCGTTACAGAATATCAAAAAGACTGCTCTATTTTAGAACAAGCGCAAAAAAAACAATGACCCACCGTTTTATAAAAATTACAAGATACAAAAAACTGCCGTGTGGCAGTTTTTCTTTTGCAAAATTTCATTCAAAATTCAATACGGTTTTCTTCGCAAACCTTTATACTTGTCGTATTTTCTTTGCCGATATTTCAGCAAAACGCATCTTGGCGTAAACCATTCTACAAGCGGTTTTACACAATAGGCAAACGACATATTTTTGCCCCGATTCTCTTTTGATTTCTTCACCGCCGCGCCGAAACTCCCCTTTTCAATAACGCACGTTACGGGGAGGAACAAACCTTTTTGTCCTTCGCTTTCCAAGAGTTTGATAAATGCTCCCGTAAGCCGTTCGGACACAAACATTCTATCATTCCTGTTCGGCGTTCTTTTTTCAATCTCGAATAAAATCGGAAAAATCATTTGGCAGTACCTTTCAAACGTATCTCTTTTGAAAACGAAAGTATTGAAAAAATACGCTTTATCGCCTGCAAAATAACAGTTTTTTGCACGCACGAAATCAGGATATTTTTCGTCGATAATCTCGCTTGCAATATCCAAATCGTCGCCGTGCGCTTTTTTGAAATTGTCCTCGACGGACTGTCTATACGCAGGCAGCGGCGCGATAAAATCATACTTCGTAAATATCTCGTCAAGCCGACCATCGGCAATCTTTATCTCATCAAAAAACCCGTCCGAAAACCTCGAACGCTCGTTGTAAATCTTCGCGTCATCCGAAAAGGCAAAAAATCTGCGGTAATGCACAAAGCCTACGACGTCCGGGTTGCCAAGCTCGGACAAATGTTTATAAACCCAATATATTGCCGTCATCTCGTTGAAAACGCCGTTTTTATACGCAATATTATCGCCTTCGTCGTCGCGCAAAAAATAGGCCGGGAACTCGTCTTTTCTATTTCCTACACAAATAGGAACGTATGGTGATGAAAAGAGTCGCTCGTCGATTTTGTCGGGGTCGTGGCAAATCACAAAAATTTTCTCATTCATTTTTTGCTCACCTCCAGATAGTATTGCAACAGTTTTTGAGCCTCTACTCGTATGTCGTAGCCATGCTCGGCAACTGCTTTTACGCCATCGTAACGCTCTTTTGTGTCAACCGCTTTTTGAAGCTCGATAGACCAAAAATTTGCGCTCAGTATCGGCAGAAATTCAACGTGCCCCGTGACATCCGTCTCTTTTGTGATACAATCTGACAAAAGACAAGGAATCCCCATCGCCTGCGCCTCGATTGCAACGAGCGGAAGCCCCTCGAATCTCGATGGCAACGCAAACACGTCAAATAGAGCATAGTACTCTCCGACGTTCCGTTTTTCCGTCATAAACAGCACTTTATCTGCGATTTTGAGCTTGTCAACCAGCTGTTTGACGTTTTCAAACTCCGAGCCGCCCCCGACAAGCACGAGCCGCAAATCATCTCTCGATTTGCACGCAAGCGCAAACGCTTTGACCAAAAACGGGATGTTTTTTTGAAATTCAAACCTACCGATATGCCCTATGACGCGGCAGTTTTCAAGCCCGTATTGCGCCCTGAATTCCTGACGCTTTTCGCTCGCCGCCAAAAACTTTTCAAGGTCGATTGCGTTTAGCATCAGGTATGCTTTTTTAGCCGCTTTTTTGCCGTACAGCCAATCTATGCTCAACTTGCTGCACCCTGCAAGGTCTGTTGCATACCAAGTCGAAATATGCTTTAAGCAGGACTTGACCAGATAAACGAATTTTTCTTCCTTGTTGGTTGTGGAGTGCGCATGGCAGATGCGATGCTTCACCCCTGCCCGCTTTGCGGCAAGCAAACTCACAAAGGACAGCGATGTCATATGCGCATGCACGATGTCGTATCGTTCTTTTTTGAATTGTCGGCGCAAAGAGCGCACGCATTTGAAAAACGCAAATACGGACGGAAAATGAAACACCCTGCCGCCACGCGAAATAATCTCCTCGTCAAACGGCGAAGGCTCATACGTGTAAAAATCAAACTGCACCTTGGATGTGTCGATATATCTGAAATAATTCATAACGCAGTTTATAACGCCGCCGGTCGTTGCGTCGCCTATAACTTGCGCTATTTTTATTTTTTTTGTTTCGCTCTTTGTCATAGCGTCATCACACCCCAAGCGTTTTCGTCCAAAACTCAAAGGACGTAAGATACTTCTGCTTCTTCAAAAAAGACCTCCTTGCCTCGCCGTATTTGAAGATCATTTTGAACGCTTTCCCCAAAAGCAAAAAACCGGTTCTGACGACCTCGCCAAACTTTTCTTGCGTGAAAAATCCGGTCTCTGAGAGCGGATTGTATTGCAAGGTTTTTCTCGTCATAAAGAAGTCTTTGGGCGGACAATCCGTGCTGTCGACAATCTTGATTTGTCTTGATTTTTTTGAGCAAAGCCACTTCGGAATCAAATATCCGTTGAGCGTAATTGTTTGCAAAAACACCGAGCGGGGCTTACTTTCGTAGAAATTGTTCAAGTCGTATCCCATTTGTTTAAGCTCGGCTTTTTGGTAGGTTTTTGGCATGCCTTTTCGCAATTCGGAATTGAGTTTTTCGGCGTCGACAGAGGCAAGGTAGTTTGCGCCCTTCAAAAAATCGTCGTAGCCTTTTAACGAATACGGAATTGCAAAATATCTCTGCTGTACGAGTTGAATCCCCACACATCGCACGAGTTTGCAAAAAAACTTCAGTCCGCTGCGTTTTGTCGTATAACAATTGCTTATAAGTTCATTGCGGCGAATGTAATACTCGAGCGAGGCGTTGTATTTTGCCTCGAACGGAGAGTGGTACACTCCAACGCCGTTCAGAAACGTCCAGTCGAGTTCCTTGCAGCGCATACCGTACTCGACGTCGTCGTTTTTTATAAACAGTGGCAAAGGCAATCCGTGTCTGTCAATCACGCCTATCGGCATACAGCAATACCACCAAGCGCAATAATCGGGCTTGTCTTGTCTGTCAAAAAGCAAGCTGCTTTTCTTGGACAAATCCAGATTGCTGTAAAATCCGCTAAGCCTGTCGCCGTTCCATCGACCGCCCAGCTCATATAAAATTTCGGGCTTATCCTCGCGGAGCATACCTCCGCCGATGGCTGCGTTTTCGCAATTTGCATATTCTAAAAACCGCATCGTGCGCGCGACAATTTCGGGAGAAAAAGAAATATCGTCGTCCATAAGCAGCACATGCGTATGCTTTTGCGCCCTGTAAGCCTCAATCATACCCCTTGTAAAACCGCCGCTGCCGCCGAGGTTTTTGTTGCTGAAAAGAATTGCGCCTTCTACGTCCTCGCTTTTGAGCGTCTGCCCGTTGTCGATGACATATACGATTACGTCTTCTTTATTGCGCTTTGCAAAATCACAAAGTGACTTGACGTTGCTTTTGACGTACTCTTCGCGTTTGAAAGTGCAAATCACAACCGCAAGACTCACGTTTCTCTTCTTCTCATCGAGCGTTCCGTAGCCGCCGTCAAACAGCTTTACTTCCTCTGACAATGCAATCACTTTGCACCAAACAAAGCTCCCGTTCGTTAGCGAAAACGGCACTTTAACCATGCGTTTTTGAGTGTTTAAGTCCTCTTTTTGGCAAATAAGCGTATCTTTTACGCCGTCGTTTGCACGACTTGACGAATACACTTCGATTCTCACCGCGCCCTCGACATCGGCAAGAACATACATTTGCCGCACCGAAGTTTTGGCTTTATAAATCGCCTCTGAAAAACTGTTGAAATACGTGTCGAAACTGACGCTACCGCCTTTTTGCAATATCACTTTGCCTTCATCCACGGCGGCATTTTCAATCCGCATATTAAGTTTTCCCTCGCCGAGCATCCAGCGCGATAAAGATTTCATAATTTATCTCAATCACGAGAAAAAAGATCTCTCGTATATACTTTTTCAATCACATCATCCAACTCAGGATTCATCCTGTTTGCCACGATAACGTTACATTCTTTTTTAAATGATTTTAAGTCGTTGTTTATTTCGTAATGTTCGAATGAATCAGATCCCAAAGTAGGCTCAAAAATAACAATTCTTGCTCCTTTGTTTACGAGTCGTTTCATAACGCCTTGAATTGAGCTCTGCCTAAAATTGTCAGAGTTGGACTTCATTGTCAGTCTGTAAATGCCTACAATCGGTGCTTGTCCCGCTTCTGTTGCTTTTTTGTATACTTGATTGGCAATAAAATCTTTCCTTGTATGATTTGCAGCAACTATTGCTTTTATGATGTTATTCGGAACGTGATCAAAATTTGCCAATAACTGCTTTGTGTCTTTGGGCAAGCAATAACCACCGTATCCAAAGGATGGATTGTTATAATGATCGCCAATCCGAGGGTCAAGACTTACTCCTTTGATTATATTGGCGGTATTAAGACCTCGCAATTCGGCATAAGTATCGAGTTCATTGAAAAACGATACTCTCAATGCTAAATACGTGTTTGCAAAAAGTTTTACCGCCTCTGCTTCCGTGCAATGCATTATAATACTTTCGACATCATTTTTTATCGCGCCTTCTTTCAGCAAATCGACAAACCGTTGCGCTCTTTCAATGGTTTTATCGTTTTGATTCGGCACACCGACAATGATTCTTGAAGGATAAAGGTTGTCATATAACGCCTTGCCTTCTCTCAAAAACTCCGGAGAAAACAGAATCCTGTCGGTGTGGTACTTTTCATTCATCTGCTCCGTAAATCCGACAGGTATGGTAGATTTGACAACTATATATGCGCTGTTATTGCAAGCAAGTACTTGCTCGATTACGCTCTCAACCGAACTGGTATCAAAATGATTCTTTTCCGTATCATAATTGGTCGGAGTCGATACAATGACCAATTGTGCCTTTTTATAAGCCTCAACAGCATCTGTCGTTGCTGTCAAATCCAGTTTTTTGTTCCGGAGATAATCGCTTATCTCTTTATCTACGATAGGAGAGACCCGATCATTTATCATCTCAACCTTATTCTTGATTATGTCAACTGCAACAACGCTGTTGTTTTGTGCCAACAGTATTGCGTTAGATAACCCCACATATCCTGTTCCTGCTACTACTATTTTCATAATACCACCTCAATTTTTCATAAGTATAACTGGTTCACTGCATTTTCAACAGATAAACTCTTTTTACAAGAAGGCAATTTTGCTATTATAAAATCATATGTCTTTATTGCTATTCTCGTTTTAGGCTTAACGATTATAATTTGCTCTTGTCTGTATTTTGCGAGAATTAAAGAGATAAACGATATAATTTGTTCTTCGAACTCATCCTTATCTAGTTGATAATTTTCTATTATATCTAATGATATATCTACATTATTATCTAATGGATTTGCGCCTTCATCCGAAAAATACTTCTTTCCCTCATATTCTATTTTGCATATAGGTTTGCACAAGCTCTCTACATCAACAATCAAGTATTCATTTTTGTCTATCGCATTAATCTCTGTCAAAACCTGAAATGCAGTTTCCTTGCCAGTATCAATGCTCTTAAATACTTCTGTATCAATATATTTGCTAATTGAAAACATCGACGGCATGTTTGTTGTCCTAATCGTCGTAAAGCTTACATCCGTTACAAAATCCTTAGTATAAGAACCGCATAAGATATTCCCAACAAATTTCTCTTGGCCATAAACAGAATATCGATTTATAAATGCTTGTTTATCATATCTTCCTGTTTTCCAATCATATATTCCGTGCAATACTGTCGCGATTTTTAGTTTTCTATACGGCTGTTTACTAAACGCGATTTTCAAACAATCCTTGAGATACCGTTTTTTCCACCCCTTTACAGCCTTACTACCATGGTACGTGGATTCGTTTATCAATGTATTTCTCACCATGTAATAATACATTTTTATTCTATTTGGGTTAGTTTCGACATTGATATTGAGTGTAGATGAATTGCCCCTATTATGAACCACTTTACTTTTACCAACCATATATGCCGCACCATATTTACCTATTAATCGCATTGTGTATTCAGTATCATCACCCCAAATAAAATAGTCTTTACAGGGTAAACCACACTTTTCAATTGCTTTTCGATTAATAAACAATGACACAAATGTAGCATGTGCTAAACGTACCATTCCTTGATCTAAATATGAATACCAAAATTTATATCCATTTGTTGAATAATGGCTTATTTCAGGTGTATTCATTGCTTGTCCTTTTGGAGAGTAAACAGCACTTGCAAAAAAACTAGATGTCTTTACTCTCAATGTTGCAGCAACCAACTCTTTTAATGCTGTAGCAGATGGTACTACATCATCATCCATAATCCAAATCCAATCATATCCATTCTCATATGCTTTCTTTATGCCATAGTAAAAGCCTCCTGCGCCACCTAAATTGTTTCCCGTGTTAAAGTATTTTACTCTATCCGAACATAATGGACTTACAGATTCCTTTGTACCATCCGTACTGCAATTATCTATAATATATATATCAAATTTCGAATCTTTTTGCGCCAAAAGAGCTCTGATACAATCCAACAGCAGCAGTTTCCTGTTATAAGTAACAACAATGGCACAAATTTTAATTTTCGGTACAATTTGATGATTTTGGCTTGTGTTTGCTTTTTTTATTTCAATCGGATTCAGCAGTGTCACAACGCTTTTTAATGAACAATAACCTGCACCGCATTGACCAGCTAATTTGTCAAGATAATCTGACATCTCTAGTGATACTTGCCCTTTTTTTGGCAGTCCATATTTTGAAACAGACTTCATTCTTATCAAAACCGAAGTCATCGGAGTCTTTGTCACCCTAATCATATCATATTGCGCGAAATTTGCCCACTTAAAGTTTCCGTCCTCGCTATATACGCTTACTTTAGGCACCAAAGTAGCCATGTGTTTATGGTAAACCAAACTGCTAACAAAACTTGCATTTAAATCTTTTCCCGCACAAGTCTTCAACTCACCAAATGCGTTATGGGTTGGTATGGCTGTGTCTTGAACACACCACACAAACTCGACATCAGTATTTAATATTGTTGCAAATGCTGCCCTATACGATTCAGTTATGTTCTTTGTTGATGGCAACCACACTACTCTATTGTTTGCCATTCGTTCCATTTCTCCAATAGTCCAATCTCCACATACATATACCGTAGAGCTTGGGATTGTTTGCTGCAGTACAGACTCAAGACATAGCTTGAGATTTCCACTTTCAACCGAATAAATTAATGAACAATACTTCATTTTATTTCTCCCAAAATAGAGCTATATACTCCATATATTTCTTCTGCATTTCGTTGTGCGGTAAAAATTTGGCTGCTTTTCTTAGTCCCATTTGCCGCTATTTGTTGCGAACTATCTTTATTATCAAGTGCCCATTGTATTTTCGAACACAAGTCTTCACTATTGTCGACCTCATACAAAATGCCATCTTCTCCATTGTTTATTAGTTCGCTTGTTCCTGCATTATTGGCGCCTATAACCAAGCATCCTGACATCATCGCCTCAACAGTAACTCTGCCAAATGCTTCTGAACGAGAGCATACAAAGGCTATATCGGAATTCTTAAACAATTCACTTGTATCGTCGCGTCGTCCAAGAATTTCGATGCAGTCATTCAACCCATTTTCATTGATATAAGCGCGTATATCTTTAGCATACTCTCCACCATCATTGCCTACTAATAACAACTTAAATTGTTGTTTGCATTTTTCTTTTAGTTTGCAACAAGCTTCAACTAGTTGTTTTTGTCCTTTATATTCGGTTATTGCTCCAACGCATATAAACCTAACTACGTC
>CAKRAY010000040.1 GCA_934296355.1 uncultured Clostridia bacterium | reverse complement strand
GCGGAAGGCGCGATCGGTATCGCTCGTAGCGCGAACAAAGTAAGAAAAGAACCCTTGAGAGTTATCTTGAACGGTTTAGGAAAAGACGCGGCTTATATCATCAGCAGAATAAACGGCTTCACTTACGTACAAACCAAATACGACCAATACACCGACACCCTCACCATCGTTAAAGAAACCGCTTATAGTAACGGCGAAAGAGCGAAAGTACGTTGCTACGGCGCGGACGACGTAAACGAAGGCGTCGCTATAATGAGAATGGAAGAAGTCGACGCGGGTATCACCGGTAACTCCACTAACCCCACTCGTTTCCAACATCCGGTAAGCGGCACTTATAAGAAATGGTGTATCGAGAACGGCAGAACCTACTTCTCCGTAGCGAGCGGCGGCGGCACCGGAAGAACCCTCCACCCCGACAATATGGCTGCAGGTCCCGCTTCTTACGGTATGACCGATACGATGGGAAGAATGCACAGCGACGCGCAATTCGCAGGCTCCTCTTCCGTTCCCGCTCACGTCGAAATGATGGGACTTATCGGTATGGGTAACAACCCGATGGTCGGCGCTACCGTTAACTGCGCGGTTGCCGTCGAAGAAGGTTTAACCAAGTAATAAGTTATAATGTAAATAAAAAAAGCGGACTGCCGAAACAGTCCGTTTTTTTTATTTATTAAAAAGTTTCGGGCTATAACCCAATACTTTGCCCGAAGAAGAACCGAAAATCGAGTTCTTCTAAGTTTTTACACCCGCGAAAATATAAAGTTTCGAGCGATGCTCATTTTCCGCTACATTGAACGTTAACTATAACGGATAACAATTTTTTTTAATAATCGTTAACCAAAACCTTGAACATTCCGACTTAAACAAGCAAGTTCATCTTATCGGGATGTTGCGGATGAGGGAATATTTTTGTGTTGCATTTGCAATATGTTCTTTGCTAAACGCAAATAACAGCCGTTTCTATTGAAATATGTCGTAAAAATACCTGCAAATGCTTCGCGCTTGCGTTATAAATCGATATCCATCGTAACCGTGCTATTTACGAGGTCAAGAGCGGTTTGCGCGGTGGCGAGAAGTTTCTCTACCCTATCGTATTCCGCCTCGACGTCTTTTAAATCATAATTCAAATAGCAATAATCGATTACGTTGGTCATACGGTTATAACTCTGGTCGCGTTGCTTAGGTAATCTCGACTTCATATCCGCGAGTTTCGACTTACGCGCCGATAATTGCGGTATAAGCACGAGAACCTGGTCGATAGTCATATCTAATTCGGGAACCGTCGTAGTCGCGTTAAAAACGTTAATAGTATGCTTTAACAAACGTATTTTTCTTTCTATTTCGTTCATTCTCTTTTGCGTGGAAAGAAAATCGTACTCGGGTCTTACGGACTCCACGTCCTCTCCTACCGAGGCTAAAAACTCTTTGCTTTGAGATTCGTTTTCTTTTAGAGAAGAAAACTCTTCGTTAAGTCTTCTAAGTAGTTTCGCCGCTTGAGCGGAAGTATATTGCATATCTTGTCTCCTTTTTTATTATTTTATTTTTTTATTATAACATTGAACCGTGACAAAACAAGATTTTGTCCGCAACTATCGTTGCTTGCGGCTGTGCATTAGCCAATCCGCCGTTTCTGTTGAAATAGGTCGTGAAAAAGTCTTTGCAAGCAAACTTTTTCACTTATATTATAGTATAGCACCGACAACGAAAAAACTCAATATAAAAAACGAACCCTATCTTTTTTCGATAGGGTTCGCTTTATGTTAAATTAAATCGATAGAATTATTATCTGTCGTACATCGGGATAATACCGCACATTTTTGCTTGGCCGGAACCGTTTGCGAATTGAAAGCCCAAGAACATTTTGCCCGTTGCCATGTCGGGGACGATGCATAAGGTATCTTGGCTTGCGGTTTGAACGAGTTCTTTGCCGTTAACAAATACGGTGGGGGCTCCGTTCGGGTCTTTATTCCAGTCTCCCGTTTCGCCGTTACCGCTCTGTACGAAGACAGCAAAGTTAAGTAATTGCGTAGAACCGTCTGAAGCGGATTTAAGAATCGTCTTGCCGAATTGATTCGCGCCATTCTCAATCAGTGTTTTCATCGTAGTCGCAGTGCTGGTCATACCGTACGCTACGAACCACGCTTCGTTACCGGATATCCAGTTATTGATATTGCTTGCGCTGTAATAGTCCATAGTAAGTTGGTTATTGACGTTCAAGGTTTGATATTTATCGTCGAAGTGGATTGCCGCGCCGCCGCTCGCGCCGATTTCGGTATGATTAAGCGTTACGGTAGTAACGTTGTATAAATACAAACCGTTCGCCCAGTTCTTATCGATTCTACAATCGTTAAGCGTAAAGCAAGTAGCGGTTTTGGTATTATCCGTAGCTGAAACACCTCCGTCTCCGTATACCCCGATAAGCGTGTTGGAAACGTTAACGTTATTAAGCGTCATCGTGCCACCGTTGGTATAGAAACCATTATAGGTGTCGCTCATAATAAGTTGTTCGCCCGTGGTGTTAATCAACTTCTCGGCTTTATCTCTTTGGTTATAATCCATGTTGCTTTGAAGTCTAAGGTTATTGACGGTAAATACGCCGTTATGCGCACTTGCTTCTTCGTTAAAAGCAATGGAAGTGTTATTTCTGTAAACGAACATTGCGACGCCGATGTTGGCGACTTCGTATCCCGTCGAAAGAGGATTCTTGGAAAGCGAGCCTACTCTATCCAACTTCATACCGTCTACGAAGAAGTAATTGCCGTTAATCGTCATCGTATCGCTTAAGTTGTTAGTATTACGAACGTATATACCGTTGCCGTGGTCGTTTCTTATTTTGCCATTCGCTTCGCATTGTTTTGCGGGGTCGGTAATCGACGCTTCGATATTTCTTAAAATATTAACTTCGTGAACGTTTGCGTCGCCGTAGGCTGCGTATAGTTCGCTACTCGTATATACGTTTACGCCGTTATTTAATTTGTACGAATAAGTTACGCTGCTTGCCGCCTCTCTCGTATCGTACTTCGCTCTGACGGTGACGGTTATTTCTTTTCCTAATGCGGTTTGCGCGAAGGTGATTATTCCGTTCTCATCGACGCTGAAAACGTCGTCGGTGTTAACGGTGACTATCGCGTTCGCGTCCGCATAAGATATCGCTTTACCTTCGTTATCGATAAACCTGATATCGATTCTGAGGTCGTTAACGCCCGCGGTCATCGTTTCTTTGTCTTGATTTACGAACGCGGACATATGCGTGCCGTTTGCATAGTCGTTATAGTCGTTGCCGTAAGAAATCGAGGTTATTTGTTTAACGATTTTTATATGTCTTTCGTAAGTTACGCCGTTTTCGCCGATAATCGTGAGCGTGAACTCGCCGGTAACGTTGCCGACAGTGAAGCCTTTACCGTCGGTTTTAAGCGTAACGAGAGTTTTGCCTATTTCGTCCAAACGCAATTCTTTATTGAGATTATAATCTCCGCCGGTTACGAATACGTAGGTAAACTCGTCTTCGAGGTTTTCTCTTTCCTTAAAGTAACTACCCTTGTTGACGAAAGTAACGTTTTCATCGTCGATGGTTACTCTTTCCCAAGATTCTTCGATTGCGATATTCTCTGCCCAGACGTACGTGCCTTCCGCGTCGAACTTAGTTTTGGTGTCCTTCCAAACGTAACCGTTAAACTTATGGTTGACTACGTTTACCGGGGCGGGAATCGTATAGGTTTCGCCGTACGTTGCCTTAATCACTCTTTCCGTACCGTTAAAGCATACGACCGTTATATCGTATACGTTGGCGGTAAACGACGCGTACAAAACGGTGTTTTCGGTAATGCCGGTTTGAGTATCGAATTTTACTCCGTTGCCATTCATCCAGAAAGCGAACGTGTGACCCTCCTTAGCGGGCGCGTCGGGTAATACGACCGCGCTACCGTGATTAGCCGTTCTTTCCGCATAAACGTCTGCGCCGACCATAAATTCCACTTTATATGTATTTATAGTCCAGCACGCTTTAACCGTGATATCGTGGGCGAACGCGTATTTGCCGCTTGCAGGTACTTTTTGTTCTGCAGCGTCGTCGAGTCTGTAACAATCGAACGTATAGCCTTCCTTGGTAAGTTCCGGCAAAGTATAAGTTTCGCCGTAAACTACGGTAATCGTTTGGTCGGGTTCGCCGTCATTTGTAACTACGGTAATCGTATACGTATTCGCTTCATATTTAGCGTATAAACTTATGCTTTCGGTCAAAGCGGCGTCTTCTGCAAATTTACTGCCGTCCGCCTTAAACCAGCCCTTGAACGTATAACCCGTCTTTTCCGTGTTTATATCTGACAAGTCCGCCTTGGAGTTTTTGTCAAAAATCTTATCTTGGATTAACTTGTTGTTTTCGTCGTAAAGTTTTACGTGAACTTTGTTGTATTCGGGGTCGGCTTTGAATCTTGCTTCTACAGTTATATTATCGGTATAAACATACGTTCCTGTCGAAGCAAACGTCTGTCCGTTTAAGAAATACCCTTCGAAGATTTCGCCTTCACTTACGGGGGAAGTTTCGAGAGTATAAGTCGTGTTATATACTACGTCGTATCCGTCGTTAGCGTATCCCGTTACCGTAATATGGAACGTTTTGGGCATAACTTTAACGTAAAGAGTAACGGGCGCGGTAACTTTGTAAGTTTCTACGTCAATCGCTTCTCCTTCGAAAGTTTCGCTTGCAAAGAATCCGACCGCTTCGTATCCGTTTTCTACGGTAAAAGCGGATAGTCTCATCGCGAAACCTTTATTATATTCCACTTCTTCGGTTTTAACTTCGGTTCCGCACTTGAAAGTAAGCGTGTTCTTCTTAATCGCCCATTTCGCTTTAAGACGAACGTCGTTAAGCCACTCGTACGCGCCGCTCTCCGCTTTTTTATCGTCCATTACGTTATACCAACCCAAGAAGTCGTAGCCGGTCTTTTCGGGCGTAGGTAACGTAAATTGCGCTTGATACGCTACCGAAAGGTCGCCGATCGCGTTGCCGCCGTCGGCGTCGAATACTATTTTATAGACGTTGGCGGTAAACTTAGCGTAAAGATTAACGTTATCTTTTATTGCGGTTTCTTTGTCGAAAACGTTCGTAAACTCCTTATCGGTATACCAATTATCGAACGTATAACCTTTTTTGCCGACCGTTAAGGTCGTAACGGTTTCGCCGTGTTTAACTGTTTTCGTTCCCGAAAGAGTTTCTCCGTCGTAGAAATTTACGGTTAATTCCTTAATCTTCCAATTTGCGGAAACTCTTATACTCTGTTTAAGATTGAAAACGCCTTTTATGGGGAATTCCACGTCTTCCGTTCCGTTATCGTAGGTATAACCTACGAAGTCGTAGCCCTCTCTCTCGGGTATTTCCAAAGTATACTCTTGTCCGTATGCGACTTTTATGTGATCTACTTTACTGCCGCCTTTGGAATTGACGCTAATATACCATTCTTGCTTATCGTACTTAGCGTATAAAGTGAAATCTGCCGTAACGGCGTCTACCGCGTAAGGCGCTTTCAATTCCGCGTCGGTATACCAACCGACGAAACGATAACCTTCTTTTTCGGGTGCGACAGGCAAAGCGAACTCCTTGTCCTTCTCGACCGTAAGAGTTTGCACGACGTTTTCGCCGTCCATAAACGTGACGGTAAAAGTCTTTTCGCCGCAAGCGAACATCGTTACGCCTATTATTATCAAACAAAACGCAACGATAACCGCTTTTAAAGCTCTTCTTGTGTTCATTATCATCTCTCCTTTTTAATAATTTTTATATATCAACGTCGCCGCCGGCATTTCGCTTCGGAATTAACGTCACGGTATCCGATTTGTTGCTTCCGTCCGTGCTTCTTATCGTAACGGTAACGTCCGTCACGTCAAAGAAGGTTACGATTCCCGTTGCGTCGACTATTACTGTATCGGGCTTGCTCGATATAAACTCGACTTCTTTTTTTGTGGTGTTTTTCGCTTCGACTCGCCAATATAACTGATAACTCATATTCGAATCGGTGAGTTTTATCATAATCGGGTCGCCGTTAAGTTTTTCTCCGTTTTCGTTCGTAAAATAAACTTCTTTACAATAGACGTCTTTCATTGCGCTTTCTATCGCTTTACCTAAAAAACTTACGAGGAGTATGGCGAGAACGCATTCGACGATAACTACTATAACGACTATTTTCTTATTCATTATCTCCTCCTCTACGCCTGAATATCGTTAAAATATACTTTCAGATAGCTGTTGTAGAGATACGCTCTCGCGACGAAGAAAGCCGCCACTATCGCCAATATCCTTATCCAGCCGGTAACGTAATCGTCTATAAGCAGCAACAAGGTAATTACGCCTACGACCGTCGCTATTCCGAAACCGATGGCTATCGCTTTCGCCACGTTGGGGTTGTCTACCACCGCGCCTTTAACGATATAATCGTTGATTTTCGGGTTCGTTATATCTAATTGGAAACTCCAAAATATTTGTCCCATACTGACGAGCATAATAAGCACGCCCATAAGTACGAGATTAAGCGCGCTCAAATTGGTAGTCACTATGAGCATTATGAACGTCGTGATTATGCTGCATAAATTGACTATCGCGGTTACGGTAAGTTTTGCCCAAGATATAACCATAGTGTTAGACGGCGAGGCTTTCAACACGGCAAACTCGCTACCCTCGGAACTAATCGCTTGCGCGCAGTTGGCGTTATGCGTACCCAAAAGACTTAGCGTAATCATTACGTTAAACGCAACCGCCATATAGTCGCCTAAACTCGTAGTGTTAATCGCCGCCAAAATAAAATTAAGGACGTAAGAAATAAGCGGGAATAAAAGTATTACCGTAATCGCCGAGGACAAACTCGAAGAAGTACGGAAAAACAAAGTGAACTCCTTGCGTAAAAACGTCCAATATATCCCTTTAAGTTTATGCGGCCGAACTTTATGTTTACTTTTTACGCTGAACTCGGACGCGCGACTTACCGCCTTAAAATAGAACGGCATCGCCACGAAGAAGCACAGCGCAGCCAAAGCGACCGTAATGGCGAGCATTATCGGTAAATACAAGTAAATCTTCTCGGCAAACATCATTTTGCCTATAAAATTGTAATAGAGCGCAAACTTGTTGATTTTAACGAACAACGCTTGCACCGCGTTCATGAACTTACCGTAAATAGCCACTAGTTTAACGGGAGTAGGCACTTTGCTTAACAAATAAACGCTTAACGCGAACATACCCGCTATAAATATCGCTACAACTATTGCGTATAACACCGATCTCGCTTGTAAAAATCTCTTTATGTACACAACTGGTATAGATAAAGTAGCCGAGATAAGAATCGGAAACACGCATAACATAATCCAGACGGGAACGAGCAAGCAAAAGTATGCCGCGCCGCCACTCGCCGCCAAGCCGTAGGAAATCAAAAACGGCAATACGAAAAAGCAACTTTTTTTGAATTCTTCCAGCGTATAGACAATTATTTTACTGATAAAAATCTCGTTATACTTACACGGATAAGCAAGCAGTATACTGTTCTCTTTGCTTGCGTAAAGCGTCGTTATCATATTCCCGGTACAACTGAAAATACTGAAAACCTGAGTTATCAAAAGCATGGAAACGAACATGTTTTCGTTCAAAGTAAAACTAAAATAACTCTTTATGAAGTTTAATAAAAAGTACAACCCGAGCGTGATACCTATCGCAAGGCAAGTAAACAAAAACGTTTTGAACGCAAACTTTCTTTTATCGGTCGATTTTATCAACCGAATTTTCTCGCCTATTTGCATAAGCACGAGATATTTGATTCGTCTTAGCGGCGTATTCTTTACCGCGTCCGTTTTAACAACCTTTTTCATAACGCTATTCCGTTTACTCCTGAACCGCCGCCGCTTCGGATACCGCGGTTTCTCCGGGAGTTTTGCTTTCTTCGTCTACGTTTTGCGTAGCATACTTAAGGTATATTTGTTCGAGAGAAACGCCGTCTTCTTTTAACTCCTCGGGCGTGCAGACTTTACGAAGTTTTCCGCCGCTGATAATCGCCACTCTGTCGCAAATTTTTTCTACGACTTCGATAACGTGACTGCTGAAAAACACTATGTTGCCCGCGTCCGCGTGTTGGCGCATACATTCTTTTATCTGATACGCGCTCGTGGGGTCGAGACCGGTAAGCGGTTCGTCGAGTACCCAAACTTTGGGATTATGTATAAGCGCGGAGATGACCATTATTTTTTGTTTCATTCCGTGAGAATACGATTTTATTTCTCTGTCTATGGCGTCTTCGAGATTAAACATTTTTACGTACTTTTCGATACGTTCGTTCTTGTCCTTCTCGTTCACCATATACAAATCGGCGACGTAACCTATGTACTCTCTGCCGGTAAGTTTTTCGTAAACGGCGTGATTGTCGGAAACGTAACCTATGTTGAGTTTTGCTTCCAACGGTTGACGCGCGATATCGTAGCCCTCAATTTCTATCCTACCGTCGGTAATGGTTTGTATGCCGACAAGGCTCTTTATCGTCGTGCTTTTACCCGAGCCGTTATGTCCGATAAAACCGAACACTTCGCCCGCGTGTACTTCGAGATTAAGTCCGTCCACGGCTTTCTTATCCGAACCCGCATAGGTCTTGGAAAAATCGATAATTTTAATCATATTCACTCCTTCGGGGTGCATTGGCTCCTTTATAGAACGTCCGTCGAGTTCTTTAAGAAGGTTCAATTTGTCGACCCGCATAAGTTTTTTTCTGCGAGCGAGTTCTTTATGAGCGTCGCCCGTTCTATAAGTTAATCCGTACGCGCCCCAAGCAACGAACATCAAACCTATAAAAATTACATATATCGTCAATATATACATATAGTAATATGTCATCATAGTATCGCCGAGGCGGAAGCGTAAAACGAAATTGTATTTTATCGGCAACGCCCACGCGAACTTGTTGACGAAAAAGTCGCTGTACAAGAAGAAATAGTCGATTTCCACGTGGTCTTTGTTTATAGGCGAATTGTTAAGCCAAGCGTTAAGCGTAGCCGCCACAACCACATAGCAAGTAAACGCGATAATCGCCTTTCTCATTAGTTTCATATTCGGACGCTCGAAAACTTTTAAGGCTACGCCCAAAACCGGCAACACGAACGCGTAAACGTGGTTATACCAGAAAATCATATTGCCCATCCTAGTGACTTCGTCTTCGCAGTTAGGCAAGATTATCGCGCAAAGCGCGCCCATAACGTTAACGAGATAGGTAAAATAGAAAACGCCTTTCAAGTTAAACGCGTACGCAAAGAACATAAGCGCAATCGCGGTGTTGCAAAGATGCAAGGGAAAACTGTTAAGTCCCGACCTATGCGCGTTAAAGTAGAAATACTGTAAAAATCCGCTTAACGCGAGCATCATCAGAAAATACCTCTTTTCTTCGTACGATTTGTTGCGGAAACCGAAATACGCCGCGAACGGGAACAAGAAACAGAAGTATATAAGGAGTCTGTGTACGACGGTAAATCCCGCCGGAGTATCGCCGGCGTATCCGAAAAGAAGTTGCGGCGCGTAAACGGGCATATACGCGAACAAATACACGAGGAAGTATATTCCGAGTTTACCGAACCTCTTAGGTAATTGCTTGTCCTTAAAATCTTTTTCGACAAAAAATTCTATCAACTTTTCGCCGCTTATAGCGGTAACGAGCGCGGTAATTACAGCGTAAATAATAATCTTCCAATGATAGTAATCTACTCGTCCCAAAATACTCACTACTATCTGCTTAAAGAAAATAAAATTAAGAAGCATAGTAACGGGAACTATAAACGTCGCGAAGTCTTTCGCTCTTTGATTATTGAAAAACGGTAAAAGTATGCAAACCGCCGTACCGAAATAGGTAAGCCACTTAAGGAGCATCAAAAAAACTAACGCTACCGGAGAATAAAAACCGCCGCTTAAGCCGATTTGGTCGCTGATTACCTCCAACGTAAACAGGTGCGGCATATATATAAGGAAAAGTAAAACCGAAAGAATTTTTCTCAGCGTTACGTCCGCGACAAATTCCTTCTTTCCTATTTTAATTGTCTTATTTTTTAATCGCCTATTAAGAAAGTAAACGCCTATCGACGCGCCTACCGACCCTACGGCGATCAATGTTTGATTCATTATAATTCCATATAAAATGCCGTTTTTTTTGTGTTTAATGCATTTCGCCTTACTATATCACTTATGGAATTATTTGTCAACTACCCAAAATTTCGGGTGATATGTTGACTATTTTTGTAACATTTGTTACGGATTTTTTTGTTTTTTCCTTAAAACGCCTATTGTGGGACGAAGAAAGCGATAGTTTTAACTGTAATAATACTTTCTCTTTTTTCCGCCTTTTTTCGGGAAAAACAACACAATCAAGAGTACGACTCCGACGACGCTGACCGAACTTATGACTATGATTTTTCCAAGTGGCGTAGTTTCCTTTTTACCGTCGTTCTTTTCTTCTTGATTCGGTTGTTCTTCGTCCGCGTCGGGACGGAAAGGTTCTACGTCTATTATGGGAGTATCGGTAAAATCGGCAAGGATATAGCCGAACTTTCCGCCGTACGTCACATAGTAATACGTACCGTTGTCGGTAGGATAGGTGCCGAGGTAAGTAAAACTCTCGTTAGTCGGAAAAAGAACCTCTTCCGTTTTGTCTTCCATTCGTTTGAAAAGTTTTATCTCGGTAAAAACGGTATACTTTGCGTCGAGGCGTATCGTTCTTGCAGTGCCTTTCACTTCTTTATCGTACCCTACGACCGAAACGGACGAACGGACGACTTTCCCTTTCACGCCGTTGAACGTTATCGTATAAGATAATTCGTCCATACTTTCCACGCGCGCATAATAGGTATCGGGCAGTAAAAACAGTTTGTTACCAGATTCGTCGTTCAGCCAGACCTCTCCGCTTATAACGACGTAAGGCGCGCCCGCCGCTTGCGCGACGGAATTACTTGCGAGCGCGGTAAAAATCGCTATGCATAAAAAAATAAACGCCGAAATAAATCTTTTCATAGCGTCTATTATAATATATAAGGTATAGGTTTTTTTGTCGATTTTTAACTTACTATGTCTTAAAATGACGAATAGCGTTTTTTCCTTACGATCGCAATCAGTCCGACGCTATCTAACGACTCCGCTCTTACGCTGACGAAGTCTTTTTTCAGTTC
>CAKRAY010000039.1 GCA_934296355.1 uncultured Clostridia bacterium | reverse complement strand
CGTTGCCGGTTTAGGGCGGGCGATTTAATTTACTTTCGGCAAGACAAGAGATATAATATAAAAACAAGATTTAAGGGATAAAAATGGCTACGAGCAAAGAATACTTACAATTTATTTTAGAGCAATTATCGGATTTGGACGGCGTATCTTATCGCGCGATGATGGGAGAATACGTACTTTACTACAAGGGAAAGGTTATCGGCGGTATTTACGACGATAGGTTGCTTATAAAGCCGGTAAAAGAGGCGGTTTCTTTCGTAGAAGAAGCGGTTTACGCGTTGCCGTACGAGGGCGCGAAAGAAATGTTGTTAGTCGAAAACGTGGACGATAAGGAATTTTTAGCCGAATTGTTTAAGAGAGCGTACGCTTCCTTACCCGAACCGAAAGCGAAAAAGAAGAAATAAACGCAAGGGAATCGGCAGTAAAATCATTGCGGAAACTCTCGATTATTTGCAAAAGAAAGACTTTTTTGTTTGCCGCTTGGGTATAGACAAAGGTAATCCGCAGTTCTTGCGGGTTTGAGAAAAACGCCCGCCGTCGAGTACGAAAAAAAACGGCGGAACCGTGTTTCTTGCCGAAAAACGCTTGGACTGAAATCTTTTTTTCAATATAGTTTAGGATAATTTTTCGTATATACCGAATTAAAAATAATCTACGTTTTTTATATGCGTCGATTTCGACATATATAAAAACGCGGATTTGTAGTACAGTAATAACGGAAGAAGAGTTTTATTTGGTTGTCGCAACTTATGACGCGGCTCCGGTTTATTTACGAGCGGCGAAGATGCTTTTAAGATAAGGAGAAATTGTGGAAGAACCTATCATAACCGATTTAAGTCTGGATTGGGACGAGATTGTCGAGCCGAAAAAAGCGGAAGAAAACGAAACTTATTCCGCCGCCGACGCGCTTTTACATTCCCTTGCGGATTACGGCAAGGTCGATTTTCGCTACATAATTAAGTTGACCGGACTCGATTATCAGACGGTGAGGGAACAGTTAAGAGGGGCGATTTTTCAAAATCCGGAGAAGTGGAACAAGAGTAAGTTCGACGGGTTCGAAACTGCCGACGAGTACCTTTCGGGTAACCTATATTATAAGTATTTGATAGCCAAACGCGCCAATGAGGTATTTAACGACTACTTCAAAGAGAACGTGGACGCGATAAAGAGCGTAATGCCGAAGATGCTTTCTTCGGACAATATTTACGTTACGCTCGGCACGCCGTGGGTTCCGAGGAAGATAGTCGAAGGGTTTATTAAGCGGTTACTCGATATTACCACGGACGGGTTTTTGGTACACGATTCGAACATAGGCACGTGGGAGATTAAGGAAAAAGCCTTTTATCTCAATTACGTCGCGGACTCGGTAAAGTGCAGAATTACTTACGGTACGAGCAGGATTTCGGCGATTCACATTATCGAAAAGTTGCTTAACAATCAGTCTATTCTCATATACGACGAACCCGACGCGCTTTCCTATACTTCGATTGCGGAAACGAGAACGGTCAATAGAAAGGAAACGTTGCTCGCCTTGGAAAAGGCGCAACTAATCAAAGAAGAATTTGCGAATTATATAGAATTTAACGAAGAGATAAGGAAGAAAATAGAGCGAGTTTACACGCTTAAAATGGGTATGATAAGAAGACGCGTTTTCGACGGGTCGTTTTTGACTTTTCCCGGTATTAACAAGCAAGTGACCTTGTACCGCTCGCAAAAGAACGCGGTGGCGAGAATCATTCTTACGCCGAACACGTTGCTTGCGCACGAAGTGGGCGCGGGTAAAACATACATTATGATAGCGGCGGGTCGCGAACTAAGGCGTATGGGCGTTTCCCAAAAGAATCTTTACGTCGTGCCTAACAATATAGTGAAGCAGTGGGAAGAACAGTTTTATCTTTTATATCCCGATATAAGGCTGAAAACCGTACTGCCCAAGGACTTTACGCCCAAGAAGCGCAACGACGTTTTGCGCGATATACGGGATAACGATTACGACGCCGTGCTTATGGCGTACAGTTCTTTCGACCTTATACCGCTGTCGGTCGATTATTTTCTTTCCGACCTCGAATCGCAAATAAAAGAAATAGAAAACCTTATCGACTTGAAGGGAACGACCGGCGTAACGAACCGTTTGAAGTCGAAATTGGAAAAGTTACGGAAAAAGCAAAAAGAACTTTCCGTGAAAATCGAAAACAGCGAAATAGTTTTCTTCGACGAACTGAAAGTAAACACGCTTTTTGTCGACGAAGCGCATAACTACAAGAACGTGCCGTTCGAAACCAAGTCCATGGGTATTTTGGGCGTGAACAGCGCGGGTTCTGCCAAGTGTCGCAATTTTTACGAAAAGGTAAAATGCGTTCAGAAACAGAACGACGGGAGAGGCGCGGTTTTCGCTACCGGTACGCCGATAACCAATTCTATATCGGATATTTTCGTCATGCAAACCTATCTTCAAAGCGGTTTGCTCGCGCAAACGGGTTTGCTTTCTTTCGACGCGTGGGTGGGTAACTTCGCGGAAAAAATCAGCGCGTTCGAAGTGGACGTCGACACGAACAAGTTCCGTATGGCAGAGAGATTTTGCAAGTTTCATAACCTCACCGAACTCACTTCGATGCTGGCGATGTTTTCCGACTTTTATCAAAACGCGGAAAGAGAGGACTTGCCGGAATTCGACGGATACACCGATTCCGTCGTGCCGAAAACTCCCGAACTGAGGGCGTATTTGAAGTTAATATCTTCGCGCGCGGACAAGGTGAGGGCGCATAAAGTAAAGCGTACGGAAGACAATATGCTTAAAATAACCACGGACGGGAGGAAAGCCGCGCTCGACGTGAGATTGGTTAACGATAAAGCGAACTTTTCCTTAAAGTCGAAAGTGTACGTTTGCAGTGACAACGTGTATAAAATCTACGTAAACAGCGCGGAAACAAACGGCACGCAGTTGGTTTTTTGCGATTCGTCCACGCCTAAGGCGGGCTTAAACATGTACGACGAATTGAAGCGACTACTTGTTGGCAGGGGTATACCCGAAGAGGAGATCGCCTATATTCACGACGCCAAGAGCGACAAAGAAAAGAACGAGATTCTCGAAGATACGAGAGCGTCGAAGATACGAGTGCTTATCGGTTCGACGTGGAAACTCGGTATAGGCGTGAACGTGCAAGACCACTTGATAGCGATGCACCATCTCGACGTGCCGTGGCGTCCCGCGGATATGGTTCAGAGAGAGGGTAGAATCATTCGTCAAGGCAATCTTAACTCGCGCGTGTATATTTTCAGGTACATTACCGAGGGAAGTTTCGACGCGTACTCGTGGCAGTTACTCGAAACCAAGCAAAGGTTTATTAACGAACTTCTTGCGGGAACGCTCGCGCAAAGGAACGCTTCGGACGTAGGCGACACCGTGCTTAATTACGCGGAAGTCAAGGCGCTCGCGATAGGCAATCCCAAAATAAAAGAGAGAGTGGAAACGGCTAACGAACTGTCGAAAGTCATCACGCTCAAAAAGCGCGCCGACGAACTGAGGCAACAAATGGCGGAGCAGAAGGAGCAAATGCCCTCTTTAATCGAGAAGCGGGAGAAGATTCTTTACTGCGCCAAACTCGACTACGAGCATATAAAAACCGACGTTTACGTTTATAGCGCGGTAGAAGAGCGCGTTTACGGCGAGCAACTCGTCGAAGCGTTGCAGAACAACGGGTTCAAGAAGGAAGAAACGCTTTTGTTCTACTATAAAGGTTTCGGCGTTATTCTTCCCGTGGAAATGCCGCCCGAAAAGCCGTACGTCGTTATGAAGAACAACGGCAGATACAAACTCGATATGAGTTACAGCGCGCAAGGCGTAATCACGAGAATACAAAACTTTATCGACGGGTTCGAGAAAGTGGTTGCGGAAAACGAAAACACGCTTAATCGTTTGATTGCCAAAGATAAAGGTCTGGACGAAGAACTTGCCAAGCCGGACTTATACACCGAACAAATCACATTGTTACGTAAAAAACTAAAATACATAGATAAACAACTGGGGGTAACGGTATGAACACTGACGTATCGCAAATGAAAGTAAACGAAATCATCGAAAAATTGACGTTTTCTTACGAAAAACTGATTAAGGCGGGTATGCCGCTGAAAACCATGCCGTCGGTAATGCTATGGGGCGCGCCGGGCGTGGGCAAGTCGCAACTCGTAAGACAAGTCGCGCGAGAACTCGAAGAAAGAACGGGAAAGAAAGTTTCCGTTACCGACGTAAGGCTGATGCTCTTCAATCCCGTGGACCTACGCGGTATTCCCACGGCGAACGCCGACAAAACGCTGGCGGTTTGGTTAAAACCCAAAATCTTCGATATGGACCCGAGCGAAGACAAAGTGAATATTTTGTTTTTGGACGAGATATCCGCCGCGCCGCAAAGCGTGCAAGCGGCAGCATATCAAATCACCCTCGACAGGGTTATCGGTGAACACAAACTTCCCGAAAACTGTATAGTAATCGCCGCGGGAAACAGAGTTACGGACAGGTCGGTCGCGTTCAAAATGCCGCGCGCGCTCGCCAACAGACTTTTACATATAGAAGTCGAAGTCAGTTTCGAGTCTTGGAAAGATTGGGCGATAAGGAGCGGAGTTAACAAGAAAGTAATCGGATTTTTGTCGTTCAGACAGAGTTTTCTATGCGAAGAAGAGTTATCCCGAGACAGTTTGGCGTTTACCACGCCGAGAAGTTGGGAGATGGTAAGCAACGTTCTTAACAACGTGTGCGACGACGTGAAAGAAGTTTATCCGTTTATCGTAGGTTTAATCGGTCGCGGCGCGGCGACGGAGTTCCGCTCTTGGGATAAGGTCTACGCCGACCTTCCCGACGTGAAGAGAATTTTCGACGGTTACGACGAACCCGTTCCCAAAGAAACCGACAGACTGTACGCGCTCGTTTCTTCCATGACGGAAGCGGCGAGGGATAATCGCGACGACCCGAGGAAGATAGAGAACTCTATAAACTACGCGCTAAAAATGCCTCCCGATTTTTCGGCGGTACTTTTACAAGGTTATCGAAGCATTTCCAAGAGTTTTTATGTGAAAATGCTGTCTATGCCGGCTTACGTCAGATGGTACGAGAAGAGAGGCAAACTGCTTAATGGAAACGTCTGAAATCGTTAAAGAATGTTCTAAAAGGCTATTGCTTTCGAGAATGAGGGTTATTATGAAGAACCCTTTTTTCGGACTGCTCCTTATGCACGTGACTTTCGGTATAGACGATAGCCAAGAAACGGCTTACACCGACGGCGATAGAATATGTTTTTGCGCGGAGTTTATGAAAAACCTCTCGGACAGCGAGTTGGATTTCGTATTGATGCACGAAGTAATGCATATCGCGCTCAGACACTGCGAACGCGGCAAGGAGTTGGACAACCGCACGTACAACATAGCGTGCGATATCGTAGTCAATTCCAATATTTTGCAAGCGACGGGCGGCGACGTTAAGAATATCACGTTAAAAGAGTACGGGGAAGCGATGCACCTTACGCCGAGCGGCATGGAAGGGTACGATTTTACCGCGGAAGAAGTGTACGCCATGCTGAATAACGAGAACAGACGCGCGGGTAATTCCGAGCAAGACCAAGACGGCGGTTCGGGCGCAAACGGTTCAAGCGACGTAGGCGGTGACGACAACGACAAGAAAGGGAATAAAAGTTCTTCTAAGAAGAAAAGAGGGAAGAAAAAGGAAAATAACGATTCTTTCGACAACCACGAGAAGTGGAAGCGTACTTCGGGCGACGACGCGACGTTTGACGACGACGTTTGGATAAAGAGAATCAGAGACGCGGCGACCGCCGCCAAAAACGGCGCGAGAGAGAAAGGTTGCGACAACGTTCCTAAGTGCGTGCAAAGATTGCTTAACGAGGCGAACGCGCCGCAAATCGACTGGCGAACGTTGCTTAACAATTTCTTGAGCGAGGAAGTGAACGATTACAGTTTTTCCCCGCCCGACAGAAGATACGACGGCGACTTTTTCTTGCCCGATTTCAACGGTACGGATGTTGCGGTTAAAGATATTCTCTTTATGATCGACACCTCGCAATCGATGGCGGACGACGAGATTTTGGAAATGTATTCGGAAGTAAAGGGCGCGATTGACCAGTACGGCGGAAGGCTGACAGGATACCTGGGCTTTTTCGATTGCGAAGTGGTAGAGCCGAAACCTTTCGTAAGCGAGAGCGAATTCAGCCTTATCAAAGCCTACGGCGGTGGCGGCACGAGTTTTAACAACGTGTTCAATTACGTTAAAGAGAATATGTCAAGCAATATGCCCGCCGCCTTGATTATGCTTACCGACGGCTACGCGCCGTTTCCGCCGAAGAACAAACTGCCCGACCTGCCGCTTTTGTGGGTTATCGACAATGAGGACGTGAAACCGCCGTACGGTAAAACGATTAGAGTAAAACGGAACCCCAAACACGGGTTTTAGATATAAGGAGAGATGAGGAAATACGATATGGAAAGACCTATACTCGATAGAGAATTAAAGAAAGAAGTATTCTTAACCTACTACTATCTTAAAGAAGAACTGACGGCGTTTTGTAAAGAAAACGGTTTGCCTGCGTCGGGGAGCAAAGGGGAATTGACCGAGCGCGTAGCCGAGTTTTTGGCGACGGGCAAGGTTTTGCCGCCTAAGAAAAAGCCTCGCGCGTCTTGCGGAGAAACGATAACGGAAGACAGCGTAATCGGAGAAAACTTCGTTTACTCGGAGCGAGCGCGAGCGTTTTTCGTCGAGAGAATCGGTAAGAAGTTTTCTTTTAGAGTTCCGTTTCAAAAATGGCTGAAAAACAACCCCGATAAAACCTATTCCGACGCGGTTATAGCGTATAACGACGTAGTGAATAACGCTAAAAACTCTGTAAAAACGATCGATAAGCAGTTCGAGTACAACACTTACGTTCGCGATTTTTTCGCGGACAATCCCGGGAAAACGCTTAAAGACGCGATAAAATGCTGGAATTATAAAAAGTTAAAGCAAGGCAGTCATCGCTACGAAAGGGAGGATTTAACCGCGCTTAAAGAATAACTTTTTATTTTTATAAATATTTATAATGGGATTCTTTTAACGCGCCCGAAAGTTGACAACGCCGACTTCGGGCGTTATACTTTTACAGTAAATAAAGGTAGGTTTTATGGCGAACGCAGAAAAAGGAAAAAGAGTGTCTTGTTTTCCGGACGACTACACCGTGGTCGATATCGAAACGACGGGACTTAGTACGACTTTTAACGAAATTATCGAAATATCCGCGATAAAAGTGCGTGGCGGAAAAGTCATAGGGACTTTTTCTTCTTTGATAAAACCCGTAGGAAGAATAAACGGCTTTATAGAAAATCTTACCGGCATAACCAACGAAATCGCCAAAGACGCGCCCCGCGCCGAGAGCGTGCTTAAAGAGTTCTACGACTTTGCGGGCGCGGATATTTTGGTGGGACATAACGTGTCTTTCGACGTCGGTTTTTTGTACGTCAATTTGCTCGAAAAGTTAGGCTTGGCGTTTAGTAACTGCTACGTAGACACGTTGTTTTTGGCGCGTAAAGCGTTACCTAATCTCGTTAATCATAAACAAGTGACCGTGGCGGCGCACTACGGCATAGAAACGAGCGGTTCGCACCGCGCGCTCAGAGATTGCGAGATTTGCAACGCCTGTTACGTCAACTTAAAAAAGGCCCTTACCGCAAAGGAGTGACGGGAAAATGTTCGAATCGCAAAAAACTCTTTTTGAAAACGAAGAAAATCAACCGCTCGCGTCGAGGTTAAGACCGAGCAGTTTAGACGACTTTTTCGGGCAAAAACATTTGCTCGGCGAGGGAAAAGTTTTGCGTAAACTCATAGAGGGCGACCGCATTTGTTCTATGATTTTTTGGGGTCCGCCGGGCGTGGGCAAAACTACGCTCGCAAGGATAATCGCCAACAAGACCAAGGCGGTTTTTATCGATTTTTCGGCGGTAACGAGCGGAATTAAAGAGATAAAACAGGTAATGGTGCAAGCGGAACGCAATAGGCGATACGGCGAGAAGACCATATTGTTCGTAGACGAAATACACCGCTTTAACAAGGCGCAGCAAGACGCGTTTTTGCCGTACGTGGAAAAAGGGAGCATAGTTCTTATCGGCGCGACCACCGAGAATCCGTCTTTCGAAGTGAACGGCGCGCTTTTGTCAAGGTGTAAGGTTTTCGTTTTACAAGCGTTGAAAACGAAAGAACTCGTCGCGCTTTTGCGCCGCGCGCTTACCGACGAAAGAGGTTTCGGCAAGCAAAAAATCGACGTGTCAGAGGACGCGCTGACGGAGATAGCGGAGTTTGCGGGCGGGGACGCGCGCAACGCTTTATCCACGTTAGAGATGGCGGTGCTTAACGGCGAAACCGACGGGGAGACCGTTACCGTTACGGCGGAAACGATAGAAAAATGCACGCTGAAAAAGTCGTTTTTGTACGATAAAAAAGGCGACGAGCATTATAACGTGATATCGGCGTTACATAAATCGATGCGTAATTCCGACCCCGACGCCGCCGTATATTGGCTGGCGAGAATGCTCGAAGCGGGAGAAGACCCGTTGTACGTGGCGCGCAGAGTAGTGCGCTTTGCCAGCGAGGACGTCGGACTTGCCGACCCGCGCGCTTTGGAAATTGCCGTCGCGGCGTACCAGGCGTGCCATTATATCGGTATGCCGGAGTGTAGCGTGCATCTTACGCAAGCGGTGGTGTATCTTTCGGTCGCGCCCAAGTCGAACGCCTTATACGTCGCTTACGAAACCGCGAAAAAGGACGCCGTGGCGACTTTGTCGGAGCCGGTACCGCTCGTGATACGCAACGCGCCTACCAAACTCATGGACGAACTCGGTTACGGCAAAGGCTACGTTTACGCGCACGATACCGTCGATAAACTGTCGACCATGCGCTGTTTGCCCGATTCGCTGGTAGGCAGAGAGTATTACCGCCCCACCGAGGAAGGTTTGGAAGCGCGGTTCAAAACACGTCTGGACGAAATTAAAAATTGGAAGAAAGAACACAGCGAAAAAAAATAGGGAGTGTCCCATGCACGTCGCTTTACACCACAAAAAACAACGCTATTTTTGTTATTGAAAACCTATTTTATCGAGAAAACAAAAAAGAGGATATAATAATCTAAGTTTTTTGTGGTTCTTGCGAAAACCTCGACTAGCGTACGTCGGTACGCCTACGCTCGGTTTTCGTAAGAAATCAACGCGCCTGTGCCATTCCCCAAAAAATAAATGTAGCGGGAGGTAAGTAAAAAAATGAGCGTAGAAGAAGCGTTGACTTTACTTCAAAACGAGCCGACGAGAGAGAACGCGATAAATTATATCGTTACTTTTACCGAGAACTTCGTAGGCAGACAAGGTTACTACGACTATTTTTTGCTCAGCACCGAAGTATACAAAACGCGTACCGTAGAAAAACTGCATTATCGCGGCAAATATAAGAACTTTGTTTATCTCGGAGAAAACGAAGCGGGCGAGTTGTGTTTTTCGGCGCGAGCCACGGTTTTTATTAACTTAGAATACTTTATTCTCGACCGTCAGGAAGAGGTTCTTAACGCCGTTTTCGAGCAAGTGAAAAAAAAGGCGTACAAAGACGTTATAGTAACGCAACTCGTAAAGCCTTTACGCGCGACGGTAAAGAAATATTACGATTTAGAGCAATTTAACTTAAACGTTGCCGCCGATTGGCGGTTGTTCGTGCAAACGCACTGAGGTAAGTAAGAGAAGATGGAAAACATGCAAGAATTAAGAATAGTAGACTGGGTAGACTTCGACGACGATTACGGCGTTTACGAAGATATTTTTTATAACTCGGATTTATACGAAAAGTTAAAGAAAGAGGTGTTAGACAACAAGTACAGATTCGGTTCGTACAGACATCAGTACGATACGGAATGTTGTCCGCTTTTGTCCGACTTGCGGGCGATAAAAATGTCGCGCGACGGGTGGGCGATATTTATGACCGAGTGTTATTATCCCGATGCGACGGACAACGATAAAGCCTTTTACATATCGCATTTTAAGTACGATAAGGACGTACCCGATATGCTTATGCCGAGCGAAAAACCTTATCGCGGCGCGAGCAATCCGGACGACAAATACTATACGTTAACGGTAGAAGAAGACGTGTTCGAGCGGCTTTCCGAAGTTAAAACCAATCGCGAAATAAAGGAGATAGTAGTATTACCTTTTAACGAGGTTACGCGTAATTCCCGCGTGTACGGCGCGGTTAACTTTATGCGCGAGTCGGATTTCGAAACGATAGACTTTTGCGTAGAGGCTATTCGCACGGTGTATCCGGACGAAGATATAAACGAATATCTCGGCGATTGCGAGAGTCCTATTTACTTAACGAAAAAGTTCGACGAGCCGTATTTGATATTAAGATTAAAGCATTTCGGCGAGTTTTGATTAGAAAGTAACGCGCGCCCTTTGCCGTTTGGGTTTCGCAAGAAATTAACGCGACTTAGTCGCTTCGAAAAAAAATAAGGCGTAGCGATTTTTCGCTACGCCGTTAATTTATTATTTAGAAATCGGTTCGTCGTCGTCGAATTGAGTCGATTCGGTCATTTTTGTGAGCGGCAACAAGTATTTTTTCGTATCGTCGTCTAAGAGAGTGCTTAGGAATGATACGACCGTTTCGAGCGCGTTCTTTTCGTTATCGACGTTCGTCATATCTTTGGATAAACATAAGAACGTGGTTTTGCCGCGGGCTTCGAGGAAAGCGTGCAGGAAAGACACGTTTTGATTAAACTCGTTAATCATTTTGTAAACGTCGAAACTCTCTTGCAATTCGTCGAAAATCGCTTGCAAACTGAGATATCCGGTGTCGGAAACAAGTATTTCCAAGCGAATACCGTCGTCGTAATCGGTAACGGTAAGACCCGCTATAAGCATGGCGGTTTTGTCGTTCGAGTCGTCGTCGAGTGTGAACGAAATATGTTTGAATTCGTTTTGTATGCTCTTAATAACCTTTTTTACGTTCATAATAGTTCTCCTCATAGTTAATTTATTCGGTTTCAAAGCAAGGATGATTTATAAACGCCGATTTGTAATCCATAATCGTAATTTATAATTGCAATTGACGATAAAATTATAAAACATTTTAATTGTGTTGTCAATGCTCGGCTCTTGTGGGGAGTGGCTAAGGTGCGTTGATTTCTTGCGAAAACCGAGCGTAGGAAAATGGGGCACCCCTAAAAGCATTTTGCTTT
>CAKRAY010000038.1 GCA_934296355.1 uncultured Clostridia bacterium | reverse complement strand
CGTTCCCCCTTACTGTATCCCCCTAAGGGGAAAATACAAAAAGCGTCGTTTTCGTATTTTCGTATTATACCGTAAATACTTTTCTTTTTTTTAGATAAAAGTTCTTCCGCGGGTATATGCTTATAAAAGAACACGGCTTATTCGCGTAACTGCGATGCAACGCGCGGGCGTTGCTGGGTGAAGCGTCACACGCTTCCGCGGGTATATGCTTATAAAAGAACACGGCTTATTCGCGTAACTGCGATGCAACGCGCGGGCGTTGCTCACACGTTGCCGCTTCCATTATCTCGAACCCATACCGCCGCCGTGGAAACCGCCGCCACCGCCGCGGAAGCCTCCTCCGCCGCCGAACTTACCGCCGCTACCGCCGGTATACTTACTTACGTTTTTACGGATATTGGCTTGTTTGACGTCGTTGTTTATAGAGCGCATAATCGTATTTACGGCAAAGCCGCTGTTCATCCTTACGCGCGGCGAGCAAAGATACAAGCAAATAAACGCGTCGTTCACGTTGCCGGTTGTGTAACCTCTCTCGACGATTTCTCTGTATTCGGGGTATTTCGCTTCAAGTTGTTCGCTTACTTTATCGGCAATGCCCATTGCGGTCGCGTATACCAGGTACTCTTCCCACAAAACGAGTTCGGGTATCTCGTGTTCGTCCATTTTGGAAAAATCGGTCATGAACTTTCCGAGCGCTTCGAAATCGTCGTACTCGCGTTGTCCGAGTTCGGTAAGCGGCGTTTTCTTCTTAACGTTATATACAAAGTATACGATACCGACGATTATAAACGCGAACGGTAAAAATCTGATAGATATTCCGGTGAAACTCAATAGGTTGCGCGCAAAGAACGCAAGTACGCCGAGAATGAACGAGCCTACTCCGATAAACGCCGTCGCACCGATAATCTTGTTGTTCTTTCTATTCGAGTAACAACCCATTTTCGTGGTTTTTTGCAGCGCCAACTGCTTGTATTTTTCCATTTGCTTAGCGAACTTTTCGCTATTCTTCTTGGCGTATTTTTCAAATTCTTTCATCGTGAAACTACCGCCGAGCGCGTTGCTTGCGTTGACGAGCATGTCGTAAGCCTGCTTTTCGTGCGGGCGTAAACCGTTTATAACCGCGATATTACCGCCGAAAGAACTGCCGAATAAATCGTCATTAAACGAACTACTCCCGGCGTTCGCTATGAAAATCTCCGCTTCTTTCTTCTTTTCGCCTACGCGGATTTCGATTAGTTTCATACGACAAAGTTCCATCATCGTCGCGCTGAACGAGTCGGAAATATAGTCTTTCTTGCCGTAATAATGATATAACGGCGCCATTTCTCCGGCGGTATAGCCGACGGGAATATCCCTTACGTATTCGGGTTTATCCGAAAAAACTATGGGTTTCAACTTGTAACTGAACACAAACAGCAAGGCTATCGCGCCGCCTAATATCAGTATCGTAACGACGATATCCGCTATGTTGACTATTTTCGAGATTTTCGCTAAACGCAAAAAGTCCTCTTCCCACGCTTTTTCTTGCGCTATCATCTCGGCCTTGGTCGCCTTGTTGGTTTTGGGCGAAGCGTACCCGCCGTCAAAAAACAGAATTCTCGTTTCCAAGTACACTCCCGCGCTTACGTCGTTACCCTCGTAAGTTACGCTCATACCGTCTTCGCTTAAAAAGTTCCCCGCGTTACCGTCCTCGATATGCGTCCAAATCGCAACGTTGTCTTCGGTAACTTTGTTCTTAAAATTGATTTTCGCGCGGAAGTTTTTGACCGGCACTTCGTTGGTTTCGTCAATAAACTTATAGTACAAACCCGAACAATCGGCGTAACTAATCATCAAGTTCGATAACGTGTACGAGAAAGTAACGGTTTTTGTTCCGCTCGTAAACGCCGGCATTATCACGCCTATTTCTACGGTATATCCTGAATACGCCACATACGAAGAACCCGCGTATCTTTCTTGTTTGGAAGAAGAATCCGCTATCGAATCGATATCGCTTATACGAGTAATTCTGTCGCTCACGGGGTAATTCGCGCCGTCAACCGTACAAACGAAATCGCTTAACTCGGAAACGATATTTCCTTCGTTCGCATAGCCCTCGTCCTCGCTACGCCCGTATTCGTCGCGTAACCCGATTCTTTTATAGTAATTCCACCAATCGGCGTCGCGTGTGCTCCAATCTACGACGTGCGTTTCGCTGACGCGGACCGAACCGTCCTCGTTAAGAGTGAGTTCTGTATATAAATCGTTTATTTGATACCTCTCGGTGTTGCACGCCGAAAGTGTTACCGCCACCGTACAAATAATTACGACAAGACAGACGACAATAGCCGCCTGCCTTAAAAAATGTCTTTTTTTCATTCCGAAACTCCGCAACGCTTAGTTAAAACTTACCTTCGGCGCTTCTCTTTGAGCCGCGTTTTCGATTTCGAAGTATTCTTCGATCTTGAACTTACTTCTATGTCTGTTAGCGACTATGCTGGACGGGAACTTCTCGATAAGCTCGTTGTTCTTTTGAACGGTATCGTTATAGAACTGACGAGCGTAAGTGATTTTTTCTTCAATCGCTTTAAGGTCCACCATGAGTTGTTGGAAGTTTTTATCCGCTTTCAATTCGGGATAATTTTCACTCGCGACCAATAATCTGCCGAGCGCGGCAGTAAGTCCTTTGTTCGCTTCGATAGCGTCTTCGCTGGTCACTGCGCCGGTAGCCCTACTACGCCACATCGTCACGTTCTCGAGAGTTTCTTTTTCGTGCGTCGTGTATCCCTTAACGGTCTCCACGAGGTTAGGAATAAGGTCGTATCTTCTCTTTAACTGAACGTCGATTTGCGACCATTGATTTTGAACCTTTTGTCTGGCGGAAACGAGTTTGTTGTACGTCTTAAACCACCAAACTACTATACCTATGATTATACCTACAAACGCCAAAACGGCAAGTACGATGAGTAAAACTCCCCACCATTCCATATTGCAATCCTCCTATATTCGATACTCCTCGTATCTAAAGATTTTTCTTAATTATGATTATAATATATTTTCCATATAAGTCAATTATCAAAATTAAATTTAAGCCTATATAAAATATTTATAACCTCTCGCAACAATTTATACTACGCGTTATACTACGCGCGTAGCAACCGCCTCCTATACGGAAACTCAGTCCGCCGTAAGTTCGCTCAGTTCTTTCTCGGCAGTTTCCAACTCTTCAAGTAGCGCGTTGATTTCTTCGTTCAACTCGTTTAACCTCTTCTCTATTTCCATAATCTTCACATAATCGGAACATACTTCCGGTAAAGCGAGTCGCTCGTTAAGCCGCGCCGTTTCTTCTTCGCAGGCGGTTATTTTTTCTTCCAGAACTTTAACGCGTTTTTCTCTTTTTTGCTTTTCTTTCAACGGCGTCGTGAACGATTGTTTAGCCTTGCTTTGGGTGTCTTTTATCGGCTTTTCGGAAACCTCTTTTTCGCTTACTTGCCTTTCATACTCTTCATAACCGCACGGATACAGTTTTGCGCCGGATTTGCCGAACGCGAGTATTTTATTGCAAACCGAGTTAATGAGGTATCTATCGTGCGAAACCACGATAACCGTGCCTTTATAGGCTTTCAGCATATCCTCGAAAGTTTCTTTACCCACTATATCCATGTGGTTGGTCGGTTCGTCGAGAACAAGCACGTTCGGTCGGCGTTTCAGTATTCTACATAGGCTCAGTCTTACCTTTTCTCCGCCGGACAAATCTCCGACGCGCTTAAAAACGTCGTCGCCGGTTATGTTGAACGCGCCGAGCGCGCTCCTCGTTTCGGTATCGGTAAGCCTGGGGAACTCGTCGTGAAAATAGTCGAAAACCGTTTTATCGGAAAATATTTGCGTAGCGGTCTGGTCGAAATACCCTATCTCTGCGTGCAAGCCGAACCCGTACGCTCCGCTTAATTTCGGCACGATACCCATAATCGTTTTTACAAACGTGGATTTACCGCAACCGTTACCGCCGATTATGCCGAGTTTGTCGCCGCGCTCAATAAGGCAAGTTACTTCTCCGAGCGGCTTGTCGTAACCGAAAACAAGTTTTTCGGCAAAAAAAGTTTTTCTCACGCTCTCGATTAGCGGTTGAAAATCGGCGTGGAACGTGCGCATGTCGTACCTATCCGGTTCGCTTAGGTCGCCGAGGCGTTTTATGGCGAGAAGTTTTGACTGCGCCATCGCCGCTTTCGTGGCTTTGTACCGAAACCGCTCCACGACTTTCATAAGCCTTTCCGCTTCTTTCTTTCTGTACGCCGCGTCCTTGCGCGCTTTTTCGTAATTCGCTTTCTTTTGCAAGACGAACGCGCTGTAATTCCCTTTATACCTCGTCGTTTCTCCGTACTCGATTTCGTAAACCACGTTGACGATCCTATCCAAAAACATTCTGTCGTGCGAGACTATGACCAGAGAGTTTTTATAGTTTTTCAAATAGTTTTCCAGCCACTCTACCGCTTCCACGTCGAGATGGTTGGTAGGTTCGTCGAGAAGTAAAACTTCGGGGCGCGACAAAAGCAGTTTAAGCAAAGAAATCTTAGTCCTTTGCCCGCCGCTGAATTCGCTTAACGGCTTGGAAAACTCTTCTTTGGAAAAACCGAACTTTCTTATCGCCGCCTCGCATTCTTTCAAGTAGGTATAACCGCCGGCAATCTCATAGCGTTCTTGCGCGCGCACGTATTCGTCGACCGCTTCCGAAGTGTCTTCGTATTCTAATCTTTTTAACGCCGCGTTAAGTTCGGCTTCGCGTTCGAGCGCGTCTTTATAGGCTTTCTTTACTTCGTCGAAAAGAGTCACGTCCTCGCGCGGCTCGACAACCTGTTTTAAGTACCCTACGTTAGGTTTACCCGTAAAAAATATTCCGAAATTCTCTTCTCCGACGCCTTTTATCATTTGCACTTCGCCGGTAAGAACTTTCAAAAGCGTGGTTTTTCCGCAACCGTTTCTACCGACCAAGGCGATTTTTTCCTTGTCGCGTACGTCGAAGTTTACGTTAGTTAATACCGGCTCGCCGTCGTATTCGACGCAACCGTTAACAATACTGATTTGCATTTTTTCTCTCCGTAAAAAGCGTAGAACGCCTATGCGGGCGTCCTACAATTTTTTTTAATAAGTGTCCCATATTCGTTTATCTACACCACAAAAAGCGGAAATTATTATTAACACCGTTTTATCTAAAGAATAAAGTTGATTGCTCCTCTTTCCATAAAAGCATTTTGCCTTTTGTAATGTCTTTTTTGTCCGCTCCGTTCTTGCAATGAATCTAAGAACTTGGACGCTCCACAACGGTTTTTGCCACATTTTTATTTGCCGTTCTCACCTTTAGTTCCTGTTTCTCCGCTTGCTGCTAAATTTCCTGTGGGCCATTTCGTTCCACCTTCTCCACCTGCACCGCCATTGCCACCGATTCCGATAGCGCCCTTTGTTCCGGTCGTTGTGTAATTGATTTTAGAATAATTAGTCGGAATTTCACTAAAAACTGCAAAGGTAGCTATATATATCGTATTTGCCTCTCCTGCAAGGCCGGCATTTCCTCCAGTTCCTCCGGTTCCACCGGTTCCTCCTCGTGCCGCAGCTTTACCAAATTTTCCCGGTCCACCTTTTTGCCCTTTCCCGCCATTACCGCCATTACCGCCGTTTCCTCCATTTCCGGCTTTTCCTAATCTAAGAAATACGTTCACATTAGAATCAAACTCGCTTTTAAACGTAGTCAGAATAGCCGAACTGCCTTCTCCGCCGGCTCCGCCATTGCCACCTTTACCGCCGACTAGTCCGGTTGCTCCAACAACACCATAATCTGGCGTCCCGGACTTGGGTCCACTATTGCCGCCATTGCCGCCATTGCCGCCATTACCACCATTTCCGCCATAAATATGAAGCATTACATTGCTTCTAACGTATAAGTGGCCCACGACAACGCCAAACGCTCCTCGAATTCCATTTCCCCCATCGCCACCGTTTCCACCGGCAGTATTATATGTTGTCGTTTGGTTCTTCCCGTTGATTCCATCCGCCCCGTCTTTGCCATTCCCCCCTATTAGTTTTAAAGTTTTTCCGGTATTTCCTTTGATAATTAGTGTCGCTGCCATAATCGCCGAAGCACAATCTTCAAATGATTCATTTGACCCTTTAAAATCTATTATATTGATCAGTCTCGTACCCCCGGTTATTGTGCTATCGTTTATACAGTAAAGTCTAACCTCGTGCCCGGGCGCATAAATCCCGTTCCTGCCTTCCGGAGCTGTAAAAACTGAGTTGTCAAGGTTAATATCTACATAATCCTTTGAGTATTGCGGAATATAGAATCCTAGATTTTTTAATGATTTCGCACCTTTGATTGTTATGTGATCCACATTTTGCCCAAAAGTAAATATTTTTCCATTCATATTTGTGCCACTACTCAAAGAAGAAAAATCTAAAATTACCGCCACTTCGTCAATTATCGTACTCGAAGTTGTTGCCATTATCTTGGTAATCGTCCATTCCGCTACTAATGTTATGTTCCTTGCATATCCGTTCGTGGAAGTTATTATATATGGTTCATCAGATACGCGCCAACCATAAAAGACCTTTTGGTTATCTAATACCGCACCGAGCACTTTGTGATTCTCCACATTATACGTCGTTGGCAAACCATTCGTTGAAAAGCTGCCGCCATTTTTATTGTACTGTATTGTAAAATTAGTTGCTTCCCACACTGCATATAAAGTTAATGTGTGTTCGATTTCGAATTTGACAGATTGGTTATCTGAATATACGATAGCTCCGTTTGCCGTTAAAGCCCATCCTAAAAAATGATACGCATTACGTGAAAAAATATTTGTCGGAATAGCAATTGTTTCATCCCACGCTACAGTCAAATCGTTCATAACGCCTTCTCCGCCGTTTGCATCAAACTTCAGATTCCCATTATTCTTCATTACCCACTTTGCATACAGCGTTACATCGGTCTTTTTTGTATATAGAGTATTGTTGACAAATCTTACCCCACTTCCATTTCCGCCAATATTTGATTCATACCACCCCTCGAATGCATACCCGACTCTCGTTAAATCATTCTTCGGTAATGACAAAACATCTCCATAGTTGACTATTTGCGCCGGAAGAGTATCGGCTGTATTCGTTACAAAAGTAACCCTAAATTGTATCGGTTGTATTTGTAAAGCATATTCAGAAAGATTATCATTTTGCCGATATTGCTCTAAATAAGCATTAGTAACAGTAATTGTTCTATCTGAAGAACCATCATTAAACGCACCCATTCCTATCTGAATATTCCCTGTTGAATATAACCTGACTGAAGTCATATTGCAACAACCATTAAAGGCAAAAGGGGCAATATTTGCACATAGTGCATCCAACGTAACTGATTGAAGTGACGAGCAATTTTGAAAGGAGTATAATCCTAAATACGTCAAATCTTGTGGGAAAACTATACTGCTTAGGTTTGACGCCCCATTAAATGCGCTTTCATCAATTACTGTAATCGATGTCGGCAAAGAATATGAATTGCTTGCGTTGCCTGTGGCATATGCAATAAAATGCGTCAACCCATCATCAGGGTTAATTCCATAAATAGCTTTTCCGCTATCTATCGTATATGGGCTGCCGCTTTTCGTAAACATCGCTAAATTATCACATTCCGCAAATACACCCACACCCAATATGGATATGTTTTTAATATTAAAAGATGTTAATGCATCACAATCATAAAATGCATATTCATATACAGCATTCACCGAATCGGGGAGCGCAACCGATGCAAGATTTTTACAGCCACTAAACGCATATGGTCTAATCGTTGCGAGCGCATTTCCTAAAAAAGATACCGTTGTTAAATTTGAGCAATTTTCAAATGCGCCCCATCCAATTTCATTAACTGTAGAAGGAATAGTAACGGAAGTAATGTTATCATTTCCATAAAAATTCTCCGAAAACACAAATTGACCTAATTTTGTTACAGTTTTTCCATCAATTTCCGAAGGAATGAGTAAATTACCGCTGATTTCTATTATAGAATTGAATCTAGTTAGAGTAATTGTGTTCGTATCGTCGCTATTAATCTCATAATCATAAAGAGATTGATTGCCTAATTTAATATTAGAACTTATGTAATTTACTGTTCGAATATCTTGAGTTTCCAAATTGTGCACAATTCCCAAATTATCTTGTGATTTATGAGAAAAATCTGTATCCGAACCATATTTACGATACCATCTATAAAAATTATTGTATCCTGTCGCGTCTTGCGTTGACCATTCCAAAAAACCATCAAGCGGGATAACTGCGTTTCCTAAACTCGTATTATAAATCGTATTTAATGCGGCTCCTATAGCCGACTTTTGTTCTTTAGAAAAGTCTGTTAACCCATAATAATGTTCCATTGCACTAATTAAAGAAGAAGCAAAAATATCTCCTCCTGTAACACCTAATCTGTATGCACATTGCACAGTCTCTATAGCTAAATTAAGCGCTCCTTTTTGAAGATTTGAAAGACCGGCTTGTGTGGCAATCTGTTTCTTCAAAAACTCCGTATCAAAATACGATGCTACCGCATATCCTCTAATCGATTTTCCCTGCGTCACATTATTCCAATTTGTTCTAAGAGCATTAGTATACGTTTGATTTACCATATTAAGAATAAAAGGACAAGTTATAAAGTCTATTATTTTCGAAGCTGTATCGTTAGCGGAAAACATATCTTGCAATTGTTGAGCCTTTTGTTCTATATTGCCTGAACCTACGCTATAAAGAGCTCTTAAAATATCGGTTCCATTAAACAACCCGCCAAGCGCAAACATGCTATCTATCATATCTGAATATTTGGTTGCATAAAGCAAATTGACGATTGTTCCTTGACTATGCCCTATAAGATTCATTTTAGGACATACACCACTGTTTGACTCTTTATATAATTCTACAATATAATTTATCGTCGTAAAAAAATCCTCAACAACAGAATCCTTAGAAAAATTTAGATTGTCAATATCGTATCCAGCTCCATTGTATTCCACAAAAGTTTTCCATGTGGATGACGCGTTATAAACGATAATACTGTGCTTGGTAAAATCCATATTTGTAACGGCTTCAGCCGAATATCCCGTTGGCGAGGAATTGTCCGGCGTAAATTTATCTATATATGGATTTCCATTATTTATAGTGCCGTTATTGGACGATACAACATATACAAGGGAATTTGGATTCTTTTGTCGTAATTGTTCTATTATAGAATTAGCATAATATTCGAATGATCTTCTTTTATAATGAACCGCATCCGGATATTCGGAATACTTCTCAAGAGTAAAGTTACCATTATTACTCCAATCCGTTGGATTCCCGCCCAACCCATGGGTCAATACAGTCATAATGGGAGTGTCTATGTAAATATTGTCGGCATATGCTGTTTCTTTTGTTGAGCTATCTACGATAAGGACTGTCATAGCAATTACGACTAACAAAATTATATATCCAAAAAATAATAGGGTTCTTCCTTTAGTTCTTTTCATTCTCATTTCTTTTCATTCTCCCATTTTGCGTAAATATCTATTTTTTCCGTTTGCGGATAACTTCCGTCCCATTCGTTTTTGAATTCCTTATCTATATACCAACCGGCGAAGACATACCCCTTTTTAGACGGAATAGCGGGAGTAAGATATAACCCGTTAACGCTGTAATTATCGACAAAACAGATATTGTTTTCGTCGCTGTAAAACGTCACGTTTGCCTCCTTATACACTCCTTCGTATGACGGATGAAAGCCGTGATTCTTAAAATATCCTTCTTTGGTTATGCCTTTTTCGATATATATGGCTACCCCACTTTGAGAATCAAGAATAATTTTGAATTCATCCGTCATAGTGAACGGCATAACTATCACTTCCGATAAATGTTTCATATTTATACTCTCATCCACAAAACAAACGTCGGAGTTTACATATATCTTTTTTGTTGTTTCGCTTTGCAAACATAACTGAAAATTAGGATATCCGAGTACTCCGCCCAGTTGCACAACGGGTCGTCCGGCTATTTTTTCGGGAATGACTAGTATCTCTTGGCGTTGTCCTTCCTTTGTCAGTTCCAATATGGTAACTTCCGTTTTATCGGCGTTAAACATGCATCTAAAATACTCGGTAGTAAAAACATCATTCTTTTCGCAACCGACGGCGGTTACGCTCATTATTGCCGATAATATAAAAAGCATAAGCAATAATACGGTCTTTCTTGTTCTTTTTTTGAGATTCATTGAAACTGCACCATCCTATTATTTTTTTTCGGTTATATAAGCGTAGGCGAACTTCTCCTTGCCTCGTACGTCGAAGTTTACGTTAGTTAATACCGGCTCGCCGTCGTATTCGACGCAACCGTTAACAATACTGATTTGCATTTTTTCTCTCCGTAAAAAGCGTAGAACTCCTATGCGGGCGTCCCGCGAATTTCTTTTATTGCGATTTTACGATATTAGGAACGACTAAGGTGCGTTGATTTCTTACGAAAACCGAGCGTAGGCGTACCGACGTACGGTAGTCGAGGTTTTCGCAAGAACCACAAAAAACTTAGATTTATTATATCCGCTTTTTGTTTTTATTGACAAAATAGGTTTTCAATAATAAAAATAGTTTTGTTTTTTGTGGTGTAAAGCGACGTGCATTAGACGCTCCGTATCAAAGCAATAGGGTTTTATCCTCGCCCATACCCATGGGTCAATAGGGTTCTTCCTTTAGTTCTTTTCATATTCATTTCTTTTCATTCTCCCATTTTGCGTAAATATCTATTTTTTCCGTTTGCGGATAACTTCCGTCCCATTCGTTTTTGAATTCCTTATCTATATACCAACCGGCGAAGACATACCCCTTTTTAGACGGAATAGCGGGAGTAAGATATAACCCGTTAACGCTGTAATTATCGACAAAACAGATATTGTTTTCGTCGCTGTAAAACGTCACGTTTGCCTCCTTATACACTCCTTCGTATGACGGATGAAAGCCGTGATTCTTAAAATATCCTTCTTTGGTTATGCCTTTTTCGATATATATGGCTACCCCACTTTGAGAATCAAGAATAATTTTGAATTCATCCGTCATAGTGAACGGCATAACTATCACTTCCGATAAATGTTTCATATTTATACTCTCATCCACAAAACAAACGTCGGAGTTTACATATATCTTTTTTGTTGTTTCGCTTTGCAAACATAACTGAAAATTAGGATATCCGAGTACTCCGCCCAGTTGCACAACGGGTCGTCCGGCTATTTTTTCGGGAATGACTAGTATCTCTTGGCGTTGTCCTTCCTTTGTCAGTTCCAATATGGTAACTTCCGTTTTATCGGCGTTAAACATGCATCTAAAATACTCGGTAGTAAAAACATCATTCTTTTCGCAACCGACGGCGGTTACGCTCATTATTGCCGATAATATAAAAAGCATAAGCAATAATACGGTCTTTCTTGTTCTTTTTTTGAGATTCATTGAAACTGCACCATCCTATTATTTTTTTTCGGTTATATAAGCGTAGGCGAACTTCTCCTTGCCTCGTACGTCGAAGTTTACGTTAGTTAATACCGGCTCGCCGTCGTATTCGACGCAACCGTTAACAATACTGATTTGCATTTTTTCTCTCCGTAAAAAGCGTAGAAC
>CAKRAY010000037.1 GCA_934296355.1 uncultured Clostridia bacterium | reverse complement strand
CTTATTTATCGCTTGCCGAAAGCGAAAGAAACGAATATAAAGAACTTTCAAATAACTATTATCTGTTGAGTTATATAGAAACTAAAAATACGATTACCGCTTTACAATATCTCAAATTAAGCGAAGCGGAGCAAAAACTCTATTTGCCGATTACCACTTACGACGAAAACGACCGCCTCGTATTAAGCGGATATATCTCGCGTAGAAACGTCGTTTACGGTAAGTATATCGACCCGGCGGCCGGAAAATACTACGTTAAGTACGACTACGTTACGATAATCGCGCCCAAAGATTACGACGCCTTGAACGACGATAAAAAATCGTTGTTTACCAAACTCGTCAATTACGGCGATAACGGCGAAGAAACGTCCGTTAAGTATCATGCGGTAGGTAAAGTGGAAGGCTTCGACGCTTACGAAAAAGTCGTAGTGGACAAAATTACGGTAGAAGACTACGCTAAACTGTCGGGCGAAGAGCAAGCCTTGTACGAAGAAGCGCGTAACGAATACTACATTCTTATGCAAGTAGTCGACAGTAGACCGTTAGTTCATAGGTATTACGAAACGGCGAACTATGCGTTGAAAGCGTATACGATTATACAAAAAGTTATCAGCGTGGAGATAGTAGCCGCCAATCGCGATACGAAAGTGCTTAGAGTAAGAACTTCTTATAGGAACGAAAACTTAATAGAAACGAACGCTAATCCGTATGCGATAGTGTACTTGTTGAACCCCAATAACATTATCAGAATAAGGGGCGAGCAAGACGTTCGTAAGTATAACGACGCGCAACTCAATAACGGCAAGTACTTCAAGAACTTTATGGACGACGTTACCGTGACTTCGCCGAACAGCGATTATTTCGAAATTTCGGTCGCCGTCAACGCAAGTTACGATAAGTCGAACCCCGAACACGACGTAGCGATTTCCGAATTGATGCGCCATATCTTAGCGTCGCTTTCCACTAACGATTTCGTGGAAGCAACCCAAATAAGCGGCGTAAAAGTTAAATTCTTTAACGGCTTCGAGTTTAGCGGCGCGGAACCCGACAGAGAAACCATGACTGCGAAAATAAGAGAACTTTGGGCGTCGAGTATAAACGTGTTCGATAAAGCGGATGTGGAAAGCGGTAACTATTACGTGTCGTATAGGATAGCCTACGGCGAAACGCTTACGAGAAGAGGCGTGTTGCAACTTCTTTCGGGCGCAATAAAACTCGTAACGACCGAGGACGGATACAAGATAGATTACAGCGGCTTGTCGCATGTCAGTTATACGATAGACTTAGTAAAGAAAGATATAATAATCGAGTAGCGATATATACAATAACAGGAGTGATTATGGCAAAAAGTAAGAAACAAACCGTCGAAACCAACGACTACATGCAAAAAATCTTGAATTCGGGCAATACCGAATACATAGATTTCGTTCTCGCCCAAAAAGATAGCGGACGTAAATTTATGAACAAAGGCGAAGGCTATATAGCGCGCGTATATGTAGATTGCGCGTACGGTTATAACGTTTTCGCAAGCGACGCCAATAAAACCAAATATATAGAAATACTTAATCGAAGCGCGGATACCCAAGTCGCCGCCATAACGGTAGCGTATTCGGTAACGGAACGCGGCGCGGCGTTACTCGTAAAAGGCGATAATCAAGAAACGGTAAAGACGTTTGTCATGGCGGTTAATACGATATTCGAAAAAGAATACGACGGGGGGCGCAGAAGTATAGGTTATCCGTTCAGAACGAACCTCCGCATAGAAAGAGTTTTAGGTAGTTCGGCTATAGAGAAATCTCTCGCTACGGTATTGTCGTATATGCCGGACGCGTATCTCGAAGCGGGATGCGTCAACATAGGTCAAAACCCCTATTGTAGTTTAGAATCGCTTTTAAGCGGCGGATTACCGAGTATGGTTTTAGGCGCGGAACTCGGCTTGTATTCGAGAACCGACGTATTAAACCTTGTAAGCGGATGCGTCGGCGCAAGTTACCCGCATAACTCCGCTCCCGAAAAGTTAAATCCGACTTTTAATTTCTTATATGAAAGATACGTCGGAGATTTTAAGATCGCGAAAGAAAAAGAATTGTCGCTTATACTCAGCGAAACCGCGTCGAGAACAAAAACGCCGTTTAAGGTGGTAGCGAAAAAAGCGCGCCTCGACCGCAACAGACGCGACTTGATTATCACTACGTTTGCCGATTACTTAAATCGCCGTAGATGCGGCTATTTCAGCGCGAGAGAGCAACTCGGTCTTGTCGAGATGGACGAGTATAAACTTATTATAGAAACGTTCGTACAACTCAATACCGAACACGATTATTCTTATCAATATATAATGACGAAAATTTTCTTGATGAACGACGAAAATTATCAAATACTCGTTAAAACCTTTATCACCGTTCATAACAAACTCGGATACGATTTCGCTACGCTGTGCGAAAAATTCCACGTTACTCGTGATATAATGGTTATTCGCGGTTTATGCGGATTCTAAAAAATCGAGTTTCGCAAGGAATCTACGCGCCTTTGCTGCTACTAAAAAAATACGTTGACTAAAATAAAAAAAAATGATAATATAATTAAGTGGAGGATTACAAAATGGCTCAAAACTTGAATAACTGTCAAATCCAATTAACGGGCTCGTTGCAAAACGTAAGAAGACAGGGAAGAATAAATACGGAATCTAAGTTTACGGGAACGTCGGGAAGACTTTTCTTTTTAAGAATAGGTTGTTTCTTTTTATCGATAATACCTCTTATCGGCTTACCCAACGCTTTGTGTATTTACGAGAGATGGGTTTGCAAGCATACGTACATAGTGGGAATGCCTCTCGTCTTTGAGGGTACTGCGGGCAAACTTCTCGGAAGATTTTTCGTATGGGGCTTCTTTAGCGTAATCACGTTAGGGCTGTACGGTTTGATAGTCGCTCCGGTCAGATATAAACAATGGGTGACGAGCCATACCGTATTCGGCGAAGTAGCGTAATCATCTACAAATATCGAATAAAAAAGAATGCCGTCTACCGATAGAAGATGGCATTTTTTATATAATTACAATGAAAAAATATACGGAAAAATTAAAAAATTTGCCGGAAAAAAGCGGCGTTTATATTATGCTTGACGAGTACGAAAACGTGCTTTATGTAGGCAAGGCAAAAATACTGAAAAATCGCGTAAGACAGTATTTTCATAATAGTGTAAAGAACGCCAAAACTTCGAGATTAGTGGAGAAAATCGACGATTTTAGATATATAATAACGCAAAGCGAATACGAGGCGTTGATTCTCGAAAACAATCTGATAAAAGAATATAATCCGCCATATAACATCTTACTCAAAGACGATAAGACATATCCGTATATAAAGATTGACGTTAAATCTCCCTATCCTACGGTGCAAATAGCGTATAAACTAAAAAGCGACGGCGCCAAGTACTTCGGACCGTATATGCTCGGTATGTCGGTAAGAGATTTAATCGACGTTATTTTAACGGTATTTCCTTTAAGAACGTGTAGAAATATGCCGAAAAAAGAATGTCTTAACTACCATATAGGTCGGTGTTCCGCGCCTTGTACGGGAAAAATCAGCGTAGAAGAGTATAAGGCGATTATCGATAAAGTTATTAAATTCTTAAACGGCGACGACGAGTACGTCAAACAGACTTTGCAAGAAAAGATGGCAAAATGCGTCGAACGAGAGGAATTCGAACAAGCGCTTCTTTATAGAGATACGCTTAGCACGCTCGAACGTATTTTGCGTAAACAAAGTATTCCGTTCAAACAAGAATTGAATATAGACGTTTTTACTTTCGTTACCAACGGCTTAGATTCGGTGGTTAATTGCTTTGCCGTGCGCGGCGGTAAGTACCTTGGCGGTACGAATTATCGTTGCGCCGATAACGAATACAATAACGGCTTAACCTCGTTCATAATGCAGTACTATCAAAACAACCCGATTATATGCAATGAAATATTGGTAAGCGAAAAATTAGAATTCGGAGAGGAATTAGCGGATTATATCTCGAAAATAGCGGGAAAACGCATCGCCGTTTCCGTGCCGTCGGGCGGAATAAGAAAGCAAATAGTCGATTTAGGCGTGACGAATGCGGAAGAGTTTTTGTCGGCGCAGTTAGAAAAACAAGAAAGAATAGAAGAATTAACCTACGGAGCAACGGTGCAGCTACAAAAACTTCTCGGATTGCCTTGTACGCCTAATAGAATGGAATGTTACGATATTTCCCACATATCCGGCACGAATAAAGTAGCCAGTATGGTGGTATTCGAGGGCGGCGCGAAGGCGTCTAATATGTATAGACACTTCAAAATAAAAACCGTAGAGGGCAATAACGACTTCGCGTGCATGTACGAAACTCTTTTTAGGCGATTGACCGAATATAAAAACGCCAAAGATTTGAGTTTTTCCAAGAAGCCCGACTTGATTATCATAGACGGTGGCAAAGGTCAACTTCATTACGCGTTGCAAGCGGCGAAAGACGCCGACGTGCAAGTCAATTTTATCAGCCTTGCCAAGCGCGAAGAAGAAGTGTTCTTACCCGGAGTGGAAGAAAGCGTAATATTGCCGAGAAACTCTTTGGCGTTAAAACTAATCGTGAGAATCCGCGACGAAGCGCATAGATTCGCAATCACACACCATAGGAATTTGAGAAACAAGAAGATGACCGAGAGCGAATTGAACCGCATCGAAGGACTCGGCAAAGCGAAATCAAAATATTTATTAGAAAAATTCAAGAGAATAGAAAATATCGCTAAGGCTACCAAAGAAGAACTTATGGAAACCCAAAGAATCAGTTCTATCGACGCCGATAACATAATAGCGTATTTTCGAAAGAAGGAGAACGATGAAGTATAAACTTATTTGCAGCGACCTTGACGACACGTTGATAGACTCTAAAAGGCAGTTCGGAAAAAATTTGAAAGAGAGTATAAGTAAGTACTTAAGTTTAGGCGGAAAGTTTTGTATAGTTACCGGAAGAATGACGCAAGGCGCTTTGCCTATAGCTAAAGAACTCGGACTTAAAGGAGAAATTATCACTTATCAAGGCGCGGCAATTACCGATATAGAAAGCGGAGAAGAGTATTACAAAGCGTTTGTATCCGTCGAGGACGCGGTAGAAATAGGCAAATATCTCGAATCGAAAGGATATTATTATCAGATATACATTGACGGCTACGTTTATACCGAAAAGGCGTGTTCTTTTACCGAATTGTATGCAACCATAAGCCACGCCGAATTTGTGCAAACGGGCGTAAAACTCACCGAGTATATCCCGGCGAAAAATATAAGAACGCCCAAACTTTTGGTTCTCGAAGACCCGTCGAAAATACCCGAAATACTTGCGGAATTGAAAGAAAAATTCGGGGATAAATTTTTAATAAACACCAGTAAACCGTTCATTGCGGAAATCATACCTAAGGGCGTAAGCAAGGGCGGTTCGGTAAAATTCGTCGCAGATAAATACGGAATAAAACAAGACGAAATTATCTGCGTCGGCGATTCCGAGAACGATGTTACCATGCTCGATTTCGCGGGCTTGGGCGTTTGCGTAGGTAGCGGAAGCGAAGTGGCGAAACTGCACGCAAACGTCATCGCTCCCGACCTCGACCACGACCCCGTTTCGTGGGTAATCGAACGCTATTGCCTTGCGGAGTAATATAGTTTTATATCTAAAAATATAATTTATAAGGCGGCGCTTTAGAAAGTTGAGAGCGAGGGAACTTCGCGACGCTTATAGGCGTTGACAAAAGTATATTTTTGGGGGTATAATTATGACCGCGATAGAGGCATTTTCCGCCGCTCGACTGTCGACTTGCGGGTGCGGAGAAACGTTACGCAACGCGGCGTTTCCTTGTAACGAAAGGGAGATGACCGAATTGCTTACCGCAAAGGGTTATAACGAGAAACTCGTACTCGGCGCGCTAAGCAACACGCTTGTGCTTACGGATTATTGCGGATTGGCGATACTTACGAACAATTATCGCGGGCTGAGCGTTTGCGGAACGCGCGTAAAAGCGAACGCGGGAGAACGACTGACGAAAGTATGCGCTTTTTGCGCGGAAAACTGTTTGAGCGGGTTGGAAAATTTTTGCGGTATACCCGGAAGCGTGGGCGGCAGCATTCGCGGCAATGCGGGCGCGTTCGGAAAAGAAATTTGCGAGAGTATAGTGAGTATCGAACTTTACGACGTGAAGAAAGAACGAAAAATGCTTCTTACGCCGCAGGAAATCGCTTTTTCTTATAGAAACACTTCGCTAAACGACGATTATGCGGTGCTTAGCGCGGAGTTCGAACTAAAAAAAGATTCGTTTGAAAACATATCGAAACGACTGTCGGAGATAAAAAAAAGCAGAGCGGAAAAACAACCTCGCGGCAAGAGTTTGGGTAGCGTTTTCAAGAAAGCGAACGGCGTAAGCGCGGGCGAGATAATCGAACGCGCGGGACTTAAAGGATTTGTTCACGCCGGAGTCAGAGTGAGCGAAAAGCACGCGAACTTTTTCATTAACGAAGGTAATTGCGCGGCGAGAGATTATTACGAAACGATTCTTATCGTAGAAGAAACGGTAAAAGAAAGATTAGGGATAAAACTGGAAAGAGAGGTACGCATTATTGGAGAAGACTGTAGTCGATACGGTATATGACGAACTGTACGATTTAGGAGTAAAGCGCAGAGAGTATTACTCTTTTTTAAGCGGAGTCATTCGCGGCGCGGGCGAACTCAGTTTTACTCCGCGCGGCTTTTCCGTAAGTATAAAACATGCCGAGCAACGCTTGATCCGCCTTATCGAAAACGTCGTGAAAGACTTGTATTCTTACGACGTTACGGCGGATTTCAGTAGAATGAACCTCGGATATAAAGAGGGCTTTTTCTATACGTTGGTAATACCTGCGGAAATATCTTCCGACTTATTGGAAAAATGCGGCGTGGTAACTAGAAAATATGAATTTATCGACGTATTGCCGCCAAAACTCGTCGGGTCGAAAGCGACGAAAAAAGCGTTTTTATCTTGCGGTTTCTTGAAAATACCCGAAAGTCAATCGGGCGGCGGCGTTTCGCAAGGCTATACGCTCTCGTTTAATCTCAATAGCGATATAGTAAAGGAAAAAATCGTTACGCTCATCGAGCAAGAATGTTTATTGGAACCGGGTACGGTAAAACGTAAGAAAAAAGGCAGCGGCATATATATTAAAAGTTCGGAAGCGATTTGCGGCATATTGACGTTTTTGGGTAGCGTAAAGGGTTCTTTATTACTTTACGACGTAATAAGCGCGAGGCAGTTAAGGAACGACGTCAATAGGGTAAATAACTTCGACCTCGCCAACCTCGACAAATCGGTTGTGGCGGGCGCAAGACAAATCGACGCGATAACGCGCATAAAAAATTCCGGCTCATACTCAAAACTTTCCGACGAATTAAAAAAAATATGCGATTTGCGGTGCGAATTTCCCGACGTGTCGCTGGAAGAATTGCGTATGAAGTTGCAACCGCCCATAAGTAAAAGTTGTTTGAACCATAGATTGAGAAGAATAGTGGAAATAGCGGAATCGCTTAACGAATGAGAGCGTAAATAAACGCGCGGGACACTCCCGAAGGAGAGCAAATGAAAGAATTTATACATTTACACAACCATTCCGAGTACAGTTTGCTGGACGGTTGCGCGAGAATAAAAAATCTCGTGGCAAAGGCGGCGGAAAGCGGCGCGAGAGCGGTGGCTTTGACCGACCACGGCAACGTGTACGGCGCGATAAAGTTTTATAAAGAGTGTAAAGCGAAACATATAAAGCCCATTATCGGTATGGAAGCGTATGTCACCGACGATTTAACGGTTAAACAACGCGGAACGCCGAGATACCACCTTATTTTACTCGCTAAGGACGACGTGGGTTTCCATAATATCATGAAACTTTCGTCCATTGCGTTCGTAGACGGATTCTATGAAAAGCCGAGAATCGACTTCGAGCATTTACAGCAGTACTCCCAAGGCGTTATATGCCTGAGCGCGTGTATAGCGGGCGAAATACCGCAAACGTTACTAAATAAGAACTACGACGGCGCGGTGCGTATCGCCAAGCGTTATCAGGCCCTTTTTAAGGACGATTTTTATATAGAACTCCAAAACCACGGCATACCCGAGGAAAGAGAAGTGTTCGGCAGTTTGAAAAAAATCGCTTACGATCTCGGCATAAAGACCGTTGCGACCAACGATATTCACTACGTTAATCGCTCCGACGCCAAAGCGCACGACGTGCTTTTGTGTATACAAACGGGTTCGGACTACGATGACCCCAACAGAATGCGATTTCCTAACGACGAGTTCTATTACAAAACTTACGACGAAATGCTTGACGTGATAGGCGACGAAGAACCGCTCGACAATACTATAGAAATCGCCGATAAGTGTAATCTCGAAATCAAATTCCACGAGTATACTGTTCCGCATTACGATCCGCCGGAGGGCTACGAGGACGATAAAGATTATCTGAGAAAAATGACCTACGAAGGTCTGAAAATGCGCTACGGAGAAATTACCGATGCTATCAGAAACCGCGCGGAAGAAGAACTCGACGTTATTATAAGTTTGGGTTACGCGAGTTACTACTTGATAGTTTGGGATTTTATCAATTACGCGAAGAGTCACGGCATACCCGTAGGCGCGGGTAGAGGTAGCGGCGTGGGCAGTATCGTCGCTTACGCTATAAAAATTACCGACGTAGACCCGCTGAAATACGACTTGCTTTTCGAAAGATTTTTGAATAGAGAAAGAGCGTCCATGCCCGACTTCGACGTTGACTTTTGTTCGGATAGGCGTGAAGAAGTAATCGCTTACGTAAGAGAAAAGTATCATCCCGACCACGTTTCGCAGATTATTACGTTCGGTACGATGAAGAAAAAGAACGCGATAAAAAACGTCGCCAGAGTTTTCAAAGTTCCCTTTGCCGAAGCAAACGAATTGGTAAAAAATATCCGCGATAACGATAAGAAGATTCATATCCCCAATCTTATCGATAGGAACGACCCGCATTGCGTCGAAGAACTCGCCACGATGTACGAAAGCAACCCGACTTACAAAGAGATTATCGACTTGGCTATTCAAATAGAAGATATGCCTAAGGACCGCGGTAAGCACGCCGCCGGCGTTATTATTTGCTCCGTCCCGGTCGATACCAAAGTCGCGCTTTCGCGTAACGGCGAGGATATTACCACACAGTTCGATATGATCGAGTGCGAGGAGTTAGGGTTACTGAAAATGGACTTCTTGGCACTCAAAACCCTCACCGATATACAAATGGCGCTTAACTTCATTAAGAAGTACAGAAACGTCGATATCGACTTCCATAAGATAGGATACGAAGATAAAGGCGCGTATAAACTTATCGGCGACGGCGAAACCGATACCGTATTCCAACTTGAAAGCGGCGGTATGAAAGACTTTATGAAGAAGTTGAAACCGTCGCTCCTCGAAGAAATTATCGCAGGAGTTAGTTTGTTCAGACCCGGTCCTATCGAGTATATACCTCAGTATATTTACAACAAGTATCATCCCGACGAAATCGATTACGGCGACGAAAGATTAAAACCGATTTTGGAAAATACCTACGGCATAATCGTATACCAGGAACAAGCGATGAGAATTACGCAAGCGCTTGCCGGCTATACGCTTAACGAAGCGGACTATTATAGAAAACTTATTTGTAAGAAAAAATTAGCGTCCGCGCCCGAACAGCACCCGAAGTTTATGAACGGTTGTATCGCTAGGGGCGTAAACCCGGAGTTCGCCGAGAACTTATGGCGAAAACTCGAAGCCTTCGGATCTTACGCGTTCAATAAGTCGCACGCCGCCGCGTATTCCGTGCTTACCTATCAAACCGCTTATTTGAAGAATTATTACCCGGTAGAATATATCTGCGCGGTTATAAACAACAGAATTACCAACCCCGTCGATACGTCCAAGTATTTGCGCCTTTTGAAAGAAATGTGCATAGAACTTTTCCCGCCGGATATCAACCATAGCGAAGGCTTGTTCATCCCGGAAAAACACGGTATTCGTTACGGCTTGGCGTGTATAAAAAACGTCGGTAGAAACGTGGTAGACGCTATTGTCAAAGAGAGAGAAGCGAACGGACCTTTTAGCGACTTCGGCGAATTCGTCCGTAGAGTGAATAGCGACGCGCTCAATAGAAGAATGATAGAAAGTTTGATTAAAGGCGGCGTGTTCGATTGCTTCGGACATAACCGCGCCACGTTGATGGCAAATTACGATAAGATTTTGTCCATAGAAACGAGCAATAAAGAACTGATAGGCGGCGGGCAAATCTTCTTTGACTTTATGTTGGACAACAACTACGAGTACGTTCCGGTTGCCGAAAGCAAATTGGAAAGATTAAAACTCGAAAAAGAGGTTTTAGGTAGATACGTTACCGGGCATCCCTTGGAAGACCACGAAGAAGAGTTTGCCAAGTTCAGTTTCAATACGACGTTACTCGCGCCGATAGAAGACGAAGAAGCCGAACCCGAGTATGACGACGATGGCAATCCCGTAATGCACTATAAATACCAAGTGAAAGACGGCGACCAAGTCTTTTTCGGCGGTATAATCAGCGATATAACGATAAAAGTCAATAAGAATAACAAAAAATGGGGCTACGCCATCGTAGAAGACTTTTACGGCAGTACGGAAGTAACTTTCTTTTCTAACGTTTTACAACGCTATAAAGACTTGTTGCAAGAAGATAAACTGGTAAAAATCCGCGCGAAAATAAGCATAAGCGGCGACCGCGGCGTGCCGAAATTGGAGATACAGTCGTTAATGCCGTGGGGTTTGGAAGATAAACAGTTAGTCGAGGACGCAAGGATACTCTATGTGAAAATAGCGAACGACGAAAGCGTTTATCAAAACGTCTTGAATTTGCTCGAGCAGTATCAAGACGACTACGGCGCCGTGGTAAAAATGCAAGTCGACGGAAAACTTTATAAACTTAATAATAGGGTAAGAAGTTTGGAAACGGTAAAAAACCGCCTTATAGGCATTGTGGGTTACAATAACGTGAAGATCGGTTACCCGCAAAATAAACAATAACGAACGCAATGCAAACGGCGCCGCCGATTGCGCCGAGAACGGGATACATCTTATCGATGAGTTCCGCAAAGCCTACGCTCGAAACAAGCAATCCGAGCGCGGAAAACAAGATTTTCTTGTAAACGCTGTTTTTTGCGGTCGCTTGCAGCGTGCCGATAAGCGTTGTCAGCATCGCTAAGTATAACACGACGTTTCCCACGACTTTAAGGTCGAGAAGCGTCGCTTTTACTATTAAGGGCATCTCTTCGCTTACGTTTTTTACGGGGAAATAAATTGCAAGCAGCATCGCGGTAAGACAAAGTCCCGTAAGTAAGCCCGAAAGAACGCATTGCTTTTCCGTAAAGTCCGACGATATCTCCGAAACGACGAACCCGCCGGTAATTACGTTCATCGCAGCGTAGCAAAACGGTTGCGCGACGGAAAACTTGCCATCCGTAGAAATAGGGGATTTGTCGCGAAAAAAAATCACCAATACGAGCGCGATAATAACGGGTACTATAAGCGTATTGACGATTTTTATTTGTTTGAAGCCGAAAAAGACTATGATTAAAGTAAGAAGGGCGGTAATTACGCTTCCGCAGCGTATCCCGAATAAATTATAAAAAACCCGCTCGCTCCCCGCAAGGGTAGTGCAAAAAACGGCTAAATTGGCTATGACGACTATTCCGCCTATAATAGGCGAAAACTTTCCGAAGTAAAAAAGAACTTTTCCTTTCGTCAGCACTGTGCTTGCATTGCTTTAGCCCCATACTTGCACTCCTTCAGCACTGTGCTTACATTCCTCCAGCCATTTGCGGATGTCGAAGCACTCACATGAGTCCCTTGAAGGTCATGCCATCGGGTATGACGAGCACAGACTCGCACCCAGTGATACGTCCGTCGGGGCCGCTGAGGTTGCGGAGCGAGAAGCGCATCTTGCTCTTGCTGCGCTCATTGACCACGGCTATGGTCTGCG
>CAKRAY010000036.1 GCA_934296355.1 uncultured Clostridia bacterium | reverse complement strand
ACGTAAAAGACAGATATAAGGTAACTTACGAGTCTACGAACCCGAACGTGGCGGCGGTTGACGAAAACGGCGTCGTTACGGGCTTGAAAGAGGGCGTCGCGACCGTATATCTTTCTATAGAAGGTTCTAACTTAAAACCCTCTTTGAGAGTGACGATAAAGAACCCGTTCGTTATCGAAAACAGAATGCTCGTCGCGTATAAAGGACTCGGCGGCAACGTGGTAATTCCCGACGACGAAGGAATACTCTATATAGGTTCGTTCGCGTTCTGCCTTTACGAAACCGACCACTCGATAGAACTCGACGAAGACGACTACGACGCCAACAAGATACCGTCGAGCAACACGACGATAACTTCGGTTATCATTCCCGACGGCGTTCAGGAAATACAAAAATACGCTTTCTATAACTGTCCCGGCTTACGCGAAGTCGCTATACCTAACGACGTCAAGTTCATCAGAGAATACGCGTTCTACGGTTGCGAAAAGTTACAAAGAGTAGTGTTTAACGGTACGCTCGCTACCGACCCCGAGAGCAAAACTTACGAAGACAGGTACGTTTTCGACAAGGGTAACTTCACGTTCAAGGACGACGTCGTTCCGCAAAGTTTAACCGGCACGAAAGCGGAAGTTATCGGCGCGAACTGTTTCGCAAACTGCAAGGCTCTCGATAACGTCGACTTGTCACACGTTTACGCGATCGGCGCAAGAGCGTTCGACGGATGCGAATCGCTTTCTTACGCGGACCTTTCTTCGCTCAGAAACACCGGCAGAGAGGCGTTTAGAAGTTGTACCTCGATGGAAAGCGTCAAACTGACCGAAAACACCAAACTCGCTTACGCGGTATTCGTACGAAGCGGTTTGAAAAAAGTAGATATTTACAATAAAGCCACGGATATCCCCGTGTATGCGTTAGCGCAATGCCCGAATCTAACGGAAGTTACCGTTCACGGCGACGTTGTTAATATAGATAAAGGCGCGTTTAGCGAATGTCCCGAACTCACGAGCGTGAAATTCCTCGGCTCGGTGGACGTAATAGGCGAATTGGCGTTCTACGGTTCGAAGAAACTCGCGTGGCTCAAATTGCCTAACTGCAAAGTTAGCGTAGACATCAACGCGTTCCGCGATTGCGAAGGCTTGACGACGATAGAATTCGACGAAAAAACCGTTCTCGACGAAATAACCGGAGCGATTTTCTCATCTACCGGCGTAACCCGGTTCGTAGTCGATTCCGCTAACGCTTATTATTCGTCGGCGGACGGCTTGTTGCTCGACAAGACCGGCAAGACGATTATCCTTGCCGCGCCCGGAAAAGGATACGAAGATACGTTCTCTTTGGACGCTACTTACGAAGCGATCGGCGCAAGCGCGTTCGCGGGAGCGACGTTCAAGAAAGTCGTGCTTCTCAACCCGAACATAAAAATCGGCGAGTTCGCTTTCGGTAACTGCCACGCGCTCGAAGAAGTCGTGTTCCCGACGGAAGCCGGAACGATAGAAGTGGGCGCGAACGCGTTTAACGGCGACAGCGCGCTTACTACGCTTACCAACCTCGTAAACGTGAAGAAAGTCGGCGAATTGGCGTTTGCCGGCACGAGCGTGGGAAAAGCGACGATAGCGGAAAACGCGGTTTACTTAAACGGCGTGTTCATGAACGCAAAACTTACCGAAGTAACCATCGGCAAAAACGCGAAATTCGGTTTAAGCGCGTTCCGTAACAACGTTTTACTCGAAAAGGTAAATATGCCCGAAGAGGGCGGCGTGGAACTAAGCGCGATGTCTTTCGCGGGCGACGTTTCCTTGAAAACCATCGACCTATCCAAAACGAACGGCGTTATTGCGAGAGAAACTTTCTTCTCGTGCAAGAGACTTATGACGGTAAACTTTGCGGGAGTCACGGTTATAGGCGACTATGCGTTTGCCGATTGCGCCAACTTGTTGAACGTTAATAACACGGACGACCTTACCTATATCGGCGAGGGCGCGTTCAGTCGTAACAGTCAAACGAGCAGCGCGCCTAAGTTCGCGACGATAAACATTCCGAACGTTACGCACATCGGCGTAGGCGCGTTCATCGGGTGCACGGGCTTAGAAGAAATCACTCTTCCCGCCGCGCTTGCGAACGAAACCAACCCCTCGGCTTTCGGTAAAGAGGTTATCGACGAGGATTCGGAAAACAGAGGTTTCCGTTACGGCGACAATCTGTTCCTCGGATGCACGTCCTTAACTACGGTAAACTTCCCCGCGGGCGTTAAATATATCGGTTCTTATGCGTTTTACAACTGTGAGAAACTTACGACGGTAAACAATACGGAAAGCGTTACCGAAATAGCGGAATTCGCATTTGCGGCTTGCAAAAAACTCAATTCCGTAGATATTAGCAAGGTAAAAGTAATCGGCGAGGGAGCGTTCGCTTCTTGCGCGCTTACCGGCTACGTAAACGCGCCCGAACTCGGAGATATCGGCGCGTACGCGTTCCAAAGCGCGAAATTCGTACAGTTAAACGCTCCCAAAGCGGAAAAAATCGGCGAAGCGGCGTTCCAACTCAATACGAATCTAAAAAGCTTCGCTTTCGGCGAAAATATTAAGGAAATCGGACTTATGCCGTTCTACGGCTGCACCGCGTTAACCGAATTCAAGAAGGCAAGCGGCGGTAACGACGGACGAGTCAACGATTACGTCAAACTCATAGACGGCGTTTTATATACCGCTACGAAATCGGGAAAATGGCAATTAAGTTCCGTTCCCGCAGCGATGGATATTCTCGTGCTCGAAGTGGAAGAAGGCACGGTAAGAGTAGATACTTTCGCCGCTAACGAAAATAAGAAGATTACGTTCGTTGTTTTGCCCGACTCGATGCGTACCATAGGACAATATGCGTTCTACGGTTGCGAAGCGTTGCAAACCGTGGAATTCAGGTCCGTTAACGCTCCGGCTTTGGAAAACGCGTATAACTCCAATATCACGTTGACCGAGAGCGACCCCGGCTACGAACTCTTACACAGAGCGTTCGATTTGTTCGAATACGAACTTTGCTACACGAACTTCGTAGACGTTTTGGGTAAGAGAGAGCCGATAAAGATGGTTCTTCCCGCTAATAAAGACATCGTGGGTTACGACGGAACGGTATACGAAGGATACTTCGGAAAAGTCGAAGATAGCGAAAGAAGTGCGTACGTCGCTATGGAGCAAAAGATGATTGACTTTATCGAGTACGCCGAAAAAGTTTTGCAAACGAAGTATATTACTCTCGCAAGCGAAACGATAGTAAACGACGCGCTTACCGCATACAAGGGAATTACGCAAAAACCCGCGGATTACGGCGTTAATATGGACCACTGGGTAGATATGATCGTCGCGATGAACGCCGCCAAAGAAAAAATCACGGCTCTAAGAATAAAGACGGCTACTTACAAAGCGCAAGAATTGCAAAAACGCATTTACGCTTTGCCGAAGACGTTTACCATAAGCGATTTGACCACGTTGAAAGACTTGTCCGCCGAACTCGGCGCGCTCGATTTACGCGATAAAGAAAAACTCGATTTATCGGCGTATAACGCGTTTGTCGAGTCCTATAACGATTATTGCTCGGCGCTTGCCGAAGAATACGAACGCTTTGCGGGAATCGCCGCTTACGGTTTGAGCGAGTAAAGCGCAAAGGAGTATACGAAAAATGAAAAAAAGAACTTTGATTTTTACGTTAATATGCGCTGTCGTCGCGTTTAGTTTGACGCTTTGCGCGTGCAGCGACGAGAAAAAATTCGAAAAACAACTCGGATACGTCGAAAACGCGGTTTCGGAAGCGAAAAGTATCGCTACGGAAACCGTAATTACCGACGGAACGACCGTCGTTTATAAACGCACGGACGATATTGCCATAGACGGCGAAGACGTTTCCGTAAACGTTACCGAATCGAAACTTTCCTCGTCGTTCGTTTTGGAAGACAGCACTTCGGTAAAGACGATGAAAAAGAGCGATTTGAAAAATCCCGTAAACATTACCAAGGAAAACGTTTCTTATTATAACTTTACCGACAAAGGATTTACTTGCGCCGTTTCTCGCGATAAAGTCGTGGAAGTATTCGGCGCGGAAGGGTTGACGACGGGTGGCGACACCATAATTACTTGCGAATTCGACGGCAAAAAACTTACGACCGTAACTTGCGAGTACGGCACCGAGTCGGGTAAACGCGTAACGACGGTATTCACGTTCGGTTATTAAGGAGGGCGCGATTTATGAAGAAAGTTTTTATTTGTATAATAACGATATTGTGCGTTGCGGTCACGTTGTGTTCTTGCGACAATAAACCGAAAACGCTCGATACGCCGACCGAACTTGCCATAAGCGACGACGGCGTCATAACTTGGAAAGCGGTCGAAAACGCCACTTCTTACGTCGTATATATCGACGAGTTCGAATTCGCTACCGAAACGAACAGTTACACGGTCGCGGATTTGTCGAAGAGTTTCAATTACGCGGTTAAGGCGAAAGCGGACGGCTATCAAGATTCGGAGAAGTCCGAAGTAAAAACGTATAATTACGTTCCGAAGCCTACCCCGCCGAAGTACGACGTTACCGTAGGTATCGATGGTACGTCGGAGATAAGAAGCGGCAGTAGCGCGTCGTACGTAGCGAAAGTAACCGGTTCGGATAACAAAGAAGTCGTTTGGAAAATCGTTAAAGGCTCGGAATACGCTTCCGTAGACGAAAACGGCACCGTTACCGCAAACGAAGTCGACGGCGACAAAACGTTCGTTTTAAGAGCGACGAGCAAAGCGGACGGAGTGTCCAAGGGCGAAAAAGTCGTGGGAATCGTAGCGAAACCCGTACTTACGCAAGCGATGCTCGACGTATTCAAAGACGCGAAAAAGATATCTTTCGAGGGTTATATGTCGATAGAGGTTTATTCCAAAGGACTTACCTCGGAATTGCAAAAAACTTTCGTTTCGACGATAAAAACCGCTATGGACGACGAAAAACACTGGTACGCCGAATACGCCGACCCGACGACGGGTATTACGCAAGGTTTGTACTATACCGAACACAACGGATATGCTTGCGAAGTAGGTTTGAGCCTTATGAACGACCAAAGATATTATCCGCTTACCGACGATGACGGTATGCAGACGACTTGGGAAAAAGCGGGCTTATATAACAGTTTGGGCGGTTTGAGCGTGTCCGATTTCGAGTTCGACGAAGAAGAATGGCGTTATGTGTATAAATATAAGAATACGCCCGCGGTAACCAAAATGATCGCTTCTTCCAATCCGTACGACTTCAAGACCGAAACTTTCGGTTTGATAATCGACGCGGGAGAAGTTATCGGCATACACTCTCGCAGTAAAGCGGACTACGACGTGGTAGAGGGTTACGTTTCTTACGAAGAACTTTTCGTCGCGATAAATTACAGCGATACGGTAGACGTACCGTCCGTTCCCACCTACGCTTACGAAAAAGACGTTCACGACGACTTGAAAACCGCGATTGAAAACATGCGCGCTTTGGAAAGTTATACGCTCGACTTTAACGAACTTACTTATTATTTGACCACCGCGTCTTTTAACAACGTAGGATTTATAGAAACGATAACGGACGATACTTGCTATTTTGTGCCTTATACGAGCGGTACGTCGACGACCGGCGAAGCGATTAAAACCCAACGCCCGGAAGACGCTTACGGATATAAAAAGATTCGCGATAACTTATATAATTCGTTCAGCAGAGGGGATAGCGGTTACTCGGCGAGCAGAGCGTTTACCGGTACGTTCGGCAACGCTAAACCTTCGTTTATGTTCGCGCCCGAAATTTTCCGCAGTTACGTTAAAGACGAAAAAGAGGGAACGACCACTTATTACGTAGAAAGCATTATGTGTAGCGTGGCGACCACTTATTATTACGGCGTGGGCAACGATATTAACCTTTACGGTATTTATGCGTCTACCGGATATACCTCGCAAGGCGCGTATTATCCTTACGTTACCGTTAAAGAAGTAGACGGTAAAATGTATATAACCGAAGCGGGTTTCTACTACTATTTAGGTTATATGTACGGATATATTACGATTAGTTACTCGAACTTTGATAAAGCGAACATACAAGACGCGCTTCCCGAAGGTACCGAGAGCGTGGAATTTGCGGTAAGAGAAGTCCCCGTTTCTTGGAACGATAAGAATATCAGCGTGCAGGTTTCGGAAGAATCGACTTCGCTTGACGACGACAAATCCATTCCCGCCAAGGCGTATTTCAGCGAGTTCTTCGGCGCGACTAAAACCGAACTCGATACCGTTATGGTAACGGACGGCGTGGCAAGATGGACTGCTAAAGAAAACGCGGCGTTCTATCTTGTAGAAGTGTACGAAAAGGTTTACGACAAAAAAGGCAAGGAGAAAGAAAGCTGCATAGGACACGTTGTAGACGCCGAAACGCTTAATTACGACACGAAGTTCGAAGACGAGAGTATTTCGAGAGTGCGCGTATACGCTTTCGACGAAGACAGGTCGGATACGATGCCGTTCCTCGGCGAAGCGCTCGGAGATACGTTCGGATTCGCGTTAAACGGTAAGAGATTGCGTTCCGGTTCGAATATAATGACGAACGTAATTCAATTCTATTACGACGTTCCGCTCGATATAGATTATTCGATAGACACTTCCTTGTTTAAGATAAAAGAATATCTTGTAAGCAAGGGATTCGTCGCTAACAAAAACGGCGAGTTCATAAAGGACGGAGTTATTGTGCAACCGCTCGATGTGGACCTCGATTTGATTGTGTATGTATGGTACGAACCCGAAGCCTAATGTGAGAGCCGTATGCGCGTTCCTTTACGCCGCAAAAAGCAACGTACGCGCGTTGCCTCGGGTTTTCGCAAAAATTCAACGCGCCTATGTAACTCACAAACAGACAGGCAAAACATTTTGCTTTAATCAATCTTAAACCAAATAGCCCGATTGACATTTGGTAAAACAAAGTTTTAATATTAAAAAAAAATACAAGGAGTTAAGAGTATGAAAAAGAATGCAAGTAGAAAAATTGCCGTATTCTTGATCGCCGTGCTTTTGGTAGCGTGTTTGGCGCTTACCGCATGTACGAAAGAAAAAACAGTGAAGTTTTCCGCTACTACGCATATGATTTCGCCCGCGGCTCAAGTTAATCTCAACATTAACGTACAACCCGAAGGCGAAGAGTATGAAGTTACGTTCGAACCCGCGGATATCCTCGCGTTCGACGCGGAAGGAAAGTTTATTTACGTTAAAGACGCAGATAAGGTGACCGTTGCGACCGAAGTAGCCGTAACCGTTAAATTAAAGAGCGACGAAAACGTATACGACACTCAGAATTTTACCGTTTTACCGGCAGAAAAGAGTAAAGAATACATAACGTTCAACGCAAACAAGTATACCGTCGGCGAAGGCGACCCCGCGGAAGTTACCGTAGGCGCGAGCGACAACGGCGGCTATGACGTTACTTACAGTAAGAGCGGTATCATAGTTTTGGTCGGAGGATATCTTAAAGTTATCGAAGCGCCCGCGCAAGACGAGCAAATTACCGTTACCGTTTCTTTGAAGAGCAATCCCTCGGTTATCGCTTCCAAGATTTTCACGGTAAAAGCGAAAGAAGAAGGCATTACGTTAAAAGTTAAGTCGGATAAGAGCGAAATAAAAGACGTTAAAGCCGGCGAAGCGAAAGACGTAGCGACCATTACCGTAGAAAAGAGCGACCCGAACGCGGAAGTTACGCTCGGCGTCAATTCCGAATACGTCAGACTCAACGACGACAATACGCTCGAAATCGTTAAAGAATTGCCTTACGACACCATGGTTACCGTAACCGCGACCTTGAAAGACGACGCGACCGTGACCGCGAAAGTAAGCATTATATTAAGAGCGTTGCAAGTAGTTGGTTCGGTAAAAGGCGCGAACGGACTCAACCTTACCACCGATATGTTCAGCGAAGCCAACCTTTCCAACCCGAGCATAACCGCAAAGGGCGTGGTAATCGACTACTATAAGGACCTCGTAAAGGGCGCGGCCAGTTATGAAAACAGTTATACCACTTCCGTAATGATGAACAGCGGAAAATGGGTAGGAACCTGGTACATCACTCCCGCCGAAGGACAAGACGAAGACGACGTTACCAAATTGACCGATATGTACGTTAAAGGCGGCGAAACCATCAAATACGCGTACGACAAAAAGACCGGAGAATTCTCCGAAGGTACGAGCATGTACAAAATCTATATCGGTAAAGACAATCAGTTGGTAAGAAAACTCGTTACCACGACCGACAGCATACCGGTAGCGTGGGAAAATCAACATCTCTACAACCCCAACGCGCATTTCGCGGTAAACGTAGAAAAGAAATTCGAATATTCCGAAAAGTTCGATTTAGCGGCTTACGGCTACGAAGCCACCGAGTATTCGGCGTTCAGATATAAAATCGCCGCGGACAAAGCGGAAGATTGGTACTTTGCTACCTACTTGTCCATCGCGTTCACGCCTATGCTTTCCGACACGCTTAACGATATTTACGTTATAGTCGGCAAAGACGGTATCGTAGGAATGGTTGCGGAAACCGAACACATTCTTTACGGAACCACCACGTCCGACGGTACGCCGATCGAAGACGCGGAAGCCACCGGCGAAAGTTACACTCTCGTAAATATCAAATTCAGCGGCATCGGCACGACCGTAGTCGACGATGCGTTACAACCTTACGTCGGTAAATACGAGAACCCGACAACCCGTTTCGAAAGAGACAGCAACGACGCAATCGACGCGCTCACTAAAGCGCTTACCAAAATGAAAGGCGCGAAGAACTACACGTTCTTTGCAGAAGACACCACCACTTACGAGCCGGCTATCAACGAAGACGACTATCAAACGAACGCCGCGGCAAGTAACGCTTCCGTTTACTCCGCGAGCAACGCTACCGGCGCGAACGAAGTTTCTTCGACCGGTAAGGTAGGAAGAGTAGGTTATATTACCGAAGATACGATTTTATTCAAAGATACCGGAAAGTATACGGCAAGTATGGACGATAAACTTTATCATACCGAAACTTCGGGTTATAAGAAAATCGACGCGAACACCTACGATAAAGTCAAGTACAGTTCCGAACTCGGAGTGATGCACGGCGTTAAGCAATACAAAGGCGACTTTGCGAGTTTGATACCGCAGTTCAATTTCTCCGCGGATTTGTTTACCTACAAGAGAAGCGCGGTAATCGAAGGCACTAAGATTACGGCGTTCGAATTGGTTCTTCGCGATCCCACTATCAGTAAGGATATCGCGTTAGAATTGTCTATGCACAATAATGCGAAGGACGCAACTGCGAGCGTAGGCAGCACCTTCTCCCTTTGGGTTGACGAAAAAGGCAATCTCATTAAATCGGTATATCAATACGACCTTGTCAGCGGAACTTACAAGGGATACATTACCACCACGTATTCAAGCATAGGCACCACGACGATAGACGAAGAGATCTTCGACGGATACGTTCCGAGAAAAATTCAAAAATCTTGGTCGGAGTACGTTAACGATAATTGCTATAGAATCGCACACGAAAGATCTTGCTCTAAGTACGGTTGTTACGATGAAAAGACCCAAAAGTGGGACCATTCGGGTCATACCGGAAGCATAGAGGAAGAATTGAAACTCATTTTCGGAAGCGATTTCGACGTAAGTAAGGTTCCCTCTCCCGAAGTGTTCGTAAATATCTTCGGAGACAACATTAACGCCCCCGATTACGACTTCAACGAAATCGAAATTGCGGATGGCGAGTACGAGTACGTAGATATGATCAGAGGCGGTTTCTCTTACGAAAGAAGTGACGAAAACGCGAAGATTTATCAAGAAGACTACGATAGAATCGTCAGCGAATTGAAGACCGAACTTGCGAAGCTCGGATACGACTACAACAAGACGAACTCCAACGCCGATAAAAACGTATTGGAAGGCGGCAGTCGTTACGTTTCGTTCGTTAACTCCGAGGCGGGCGTGCAAATCGTTATCGAAAACAATTTCACGAGATATTTCTGGTTTAAGATTATTAAGATAGGAGAATGGACACTGTCGAAATAAAAAATTGTACGAAAGAGTAGGCATAAGGAGCACGAAAAATGAAAAAAAGACTGCTTATTGCGGGCTTGATCTTGATTTTGGCGCTGGCGTTCATCGCTTGCGAAAAGAAACCGGACGACGGGGGCAACACCCCCGATCCGGTTTCTCCCGTTATACAAATAATTTCGAAGCAAAACACCGTCGAAATTAAAGACGAAGACGTGGAAAACTATGATTTCCGCGCGTTGTTCGAGATTTACGAAAACGGAGCCCAAGTAACGGTAGAAAGTTCGTATATAGATAAAAGTAAAGTTCCTACCGGGTTCGGTACGGGCGAAGTAACGTGTTATTATAAAGGTAAAACTTTATCCGTTACCGTCAACGTATCCACGACGGTTTACGAATTGAGCGTCGCTAAAAACAGAGTGGAATTACTCGACGCGGACGTAAAAGGATACGATTTCCTCGCATTGTTTACCGCCACCAAGGACGGAGAACCGCAAGAAATAACCGCCGATATGGTAGTATCTACCGTAAAACCCTCGCTCGGAGAATACTTGTTTACCGTTAATTATCACGGAAAAACGAAAAGCGTAGCGGTTATCGTAGATAACGGCGTGACGGTAGAAACGACTAAGAACAGTATAAAACTCGACGACAGAAATATCGCCGGGTACGACTATAAAAAAGTTTTCGTAATTACTACGCGCGGGAAATATACCGAAGTAAAGGACGAATACATAGACAAATCTCATCTTACGTTCGACGGAGGTTACGTAGAGTGTACTTACGAAGGCAAGACGGCGAGAGTTATCGTCGAAGCCAACGTTCTCGATTATAAAATCGTAAAAACGCGCGATACGCTTACTTTGCACACCTCCGTTGCGGAAAAATACGATTACTTAGGATTATTCGTTTGTTACGTCAACGGCGTTAGAGAGGAGATAACGAAAGACAACCTGGTTTCAGGCGTTAAAGCGACACCGGGAACGTATACGGTAAAAGCGATTTTCGGAAGAGCGGAAGCAGTGGTAACCGTTACGATAACCGCCGAGCACGTAATAGAGGCGATACCCGCGTATTATCCGTTGACCGTAAGAGCGGAAGATATAGAAAGTCACGATTTTAAAGAGGACTTTTGGCTTTTCGTGGACGAATTCGACGCGGGCACGGATAATCTCGAAGTGGACGTAAGTAACCTTATCGGCGCGCAAGCGGGCGAAACCAAGACGATTACCGTTACGGTCAGAGTGGAAAACACAACCTACACGCAAACTTTCGAAGTGATGGTGCTGAGCGACGCTATACCGGTAATTACGGCAAAGAACGTCGTTACTTACCCCAATAGTTCGCCCATAGACAAAAAGACCTTGTTTACCATAACCGAGGACGGAAAGAACGTTCCCGTAACCGACGATATGATCGGCGGCGACATAAATTATTCCAAGGAAGGTAAAAACGAGATAACGCTTACCTATAAAGGAAAAACCGCCGTCAGCGTGGTAGAGTTAAAGCGCGGCGTGGTAATCAACGTGGTAAAAGATACGGTTCTTATCAAGAAAGGCACGGACAAGGACGCGTACGACTTTTCTTCCGACTTCGAAGTAATGGTCAACGGCATCAGATTTAACGATTTGGAACGCTATATAGACGTAAGCGAAGTCGACTTTAACCAAGAGGGCGAGTATACGGCGACCATAACCGTCAAGTATAGAAAATCCCTACTTAGCGTACCGAAAACGACGGCGAGCGTTACCTACAAAGTGGTAAAAGACGCTTTCGAAATCGGAGTTAAAGAGGAAAACGTAGTTTTACCTATCGGAGCCGCTTCGTACGATTTCGCTTCCAACGTGAGAGTGATAAAGAACGGCGTTAAGCAAAACTTAACGTCCAATCCCGAATGGACGGACGGTTTGACCGTGTACTATAAGTTAGTATCCGCGCCCGATTTCACGGTGGCGGGTACGCACGAAGTTGTTTTGGAAGTTTATCCCTACGGCGAGAACGGTGAAAAAGTAACGGTTAGATACAACCTCACTTGTTACGCCGGAATTATGATTAAAGGCACAGATAAAGTCGTGTTCTCGGGTAAGACCATTACGCCGAGAGATATTTTCGAAATAACCGATAACGGCGAAGAGGTATACCCCACCTACGAAATGCTCGAAGGTAAAGTC